>JAAYBS010000081.1 GCA_012718855.1 Syntrophomonadaceae bacterium | reverse complement strand
TAATAACAGGCTGTCCTCAATAATTATGTTCTGACCATCAGTAGTTGCGACAACCAGTGATAATTTGGCCTTTTCATTCAACATTTCTTCGGCCAGATATAAAGTATTATCGGTAAGTATATATTTGTCTTCTGCAGCAGGCTTTAGCCACCCGGTCCTGCCAAGTTCAGTTAAAGTATTCTCTATCTGATCTGTTATGGCGGCAAACTCAACCGGCAAGTTTTTTTCCCAAAAGCATAATGGCCAACGGATATCTTCTTTAGTTGCATCTGCCAGCACCGTCCGTAGTTGTTTGACAGTAATTAAATTATCAATGGGCAGATGCAGGAGCATGGACTGATGATAGCGCTGCCTCATTAGTTCAGCTGTTCCCAATATAGTCAAAACAGCAGACGCAGACATATTCTGGTTACTGTTTTCTTCTCCCAAAGAATCCATTTGTACTATATCATTCAGCAATAAATTCAATTCTTCAGCAGTTACAAGCTGAAGCTGATACTGGCCATCCGGTTGGCGGGCTAACCAGACCAAGTCTTCCTGCTTCTCCATTCGGGCCAGAGTGACCCTCATATAATGAGCCTCCCCTACGGTCCAGGCCAGATGAATAGTCTGCCGGGGGCGGGATACAGCAGTCAACATAGTACGGAGTTCTTGCTGCTGATTAGCCTTCAGTTGGTCCCAGGTATCCTTAATTGCGGCCTGAGCACTGCTTGGCTGAGCAGGTATAACCCCCAGGGGATTAGTTTCTATTAATAGTAATTCGATCAGAGACTGTAATTCATCATATTCGGCCAGCCAGCTCTGACCGTCGTTACTTATAAGCATTTAAGATCGCTCCTCTTCCCATTCCTATTTTTTTATCAGATATACTGGTGTATAACCATTACTGTCAGTTTTGACCTTTGACCATTGCCCACTGCTCTTGATGCCTTGCATAGCTTTATCTTTGGCTTTATCCATAGCCAGGTCATATACTCCCTGAGCGGTGCCTTTAACAATATTACGACTGTAGTTACCGCCTTCAGCCATGGCATTCCCTAATCCTTCAGCAGCTCCCCGCAGAACGGTATAGCCATCACTAATATAGCCTCCTCCGGGAACAACTTTGCCCATAATGTTTATAGCCGTATCAGCACTTCGGGAAATGGCTTCGGTATTTCGGCATACATTTTCCCAATAGGCTACATTTTTAGCTGCTTTTCCAGCTTCCTTCAAGTTTTTAATCTGTTTTATTTCCAATTCATAGCGACGTTGGTTACTAAAGATATTTTGCATAGACTGCAGATAACCTTGTCGGGACTTATCCATTGCCTCAGTTGCTACCTGGGCAGTTTGGTCCTGACGGGTAAAATTAGACCAGTTACTGGCTCGGGCAGTCTCATTTTGCCGCAGACTGGAAGGATCAGTCCATCCCCAACGATCCGACCAGACTTTACCCTGGGCAGTCATATTCTGTATCTGCGTATAATCAGACTTGCTAATCCACATGGGACCACCCTTATCCCAGGGTGGCTTATACCATACCTGGCCATTACGTTCTTCACCGATATAAGGTTTTCCTGCAGGTGTCTGGGCAACTGGAGCAACTGCCGGACGGTTTATAGCGGCATTGGCCAAAGCTCCGCCAGCTAAAACCAGGCTGGATAAGGCTGTAGCCAGCAAAATCGTAGCACTGGGAATCTGCTGACCGGTTTTTGCCGCTGAACTTCCTCCACCAGTTAATCCCCCGATACCCTGGTCCGGACCAGGAATGCTTTTACCAATGCTCTGAGCTATAGTAAAGAGAACCTTGTCCACATCCGCTGTACTTAATCCAAGTTTTTCCCAATGCCAAAGATCGCCTGGGGATGATAAAACCAGCACCCCAATGTCGCCTTTGCTGAACATGTATCCGGGGGGAAAGGAAAGATGCACAGCCTGATCTTCGTCAATACCCAGTGAAATTGGTTCTCCCGGATCAAACATGGTTAACCAGGGGATTTCCATACTTCCACCCTGGCTGGAGAAATGATTAAGGTACTTATCAAAAATATCAGTTTTTTTACCGACAACAACATGAATATATACGGCAGCTTCCATATCCTGCTGGTTCATCCATGCTACCCATTCGCGATCATTTTTACCCTGAGGTTCATTTTGGGGGCTGTACTGATAGCCTATCCCTCTTAACTGCCATATACCTGACAGAGCATTGGTTCCATAAACGGCATGCTCATATTCCTGCATTTCCATTAGTTGAAATCCACCGGGGAGGGTCTGTTGCTGAGGCATATACTGATCATAAGCTGCCATAGCCAGCGAGGGCAAGCTCAGTAAAGGTATCAAGCAGGAAAAAACAAATACCCATAATAATAAATGGAATTTCTTTTTTACAAAAAACATGTTAGCCTCTTTCACTTTACATCAACATTAAGTTGATGCTTTAATCAGACTCCGATAGCGGTTTAGTACCATAGCATTCAATCCCAGATTCCATCCGGTATTGATGGCGGTAATAAATAGGATTGCCACGGGTACCCGTCCAGTTATTATCGTAATAGTCTGAGTCAGAAACAGAAAACCTACCCAGCTTATCAGATAAGGCATGGAATAGGTCATGACGATTCCCTGTTCGCTATAATCCATTTGGAAGCTTTTAGCCAACCAGAATCCGCCCAGACCTCCCAATATGATTAACAAGAGTATCCATCCCATAAGACTTCCAATTAACCATACATATATAAACAAGGACAATAAAGCGACCCCCTGTCCAAGTATGATGGACCGGGGTCGCACAAATTGCGCTTGTTTCCAGGTTCTTAAAAACAACCACAAGCTGAATAATATAAGCAGACTGCAAACAAACGCTAAAATTTTCACAGCTTTTCCCTTCCCTTACTGGATAATCAACTCCTGCTGGGTACGGGTCTTACCATCAATTAGCATTTTTACTTTATATTTACCAGGGTTGTTAAAGCCCACCGTGTTGGCATACATGGTATTTTCTGCTGTGACATCATAACTTTGCTCCAAAAGAATTTCATCGGTATCGGCATTTAGAAGCTGAATGGTCAGCTGATTACTGCCAAAAGCTTCATTGTTGTTGAATACATAGTATATTTCCTGCCCGGGAGCAAATGTAGTGGAAGTTTCAGGTATTTCCAGAGTTGATTCGTCGATTTCCAGGCCAAATATCAAAGATGCTCCGCCAACTGAACTGCTGGTGGTTACATCGTCACAACCGGCCATTGCCAGAGCAAATGCCAACACTAAAATTAGAACACTAAATCTTTTCATCATTAATAACCCCTCCCGCTATTTTCTTTCAGTTTTGCCTTTTAAGATAACCAGTTTAAAATCCCAGCCAGCCGCTTCAATTATTTCTTTAAAAGCCTCACGCAGACTGCCGTAATCAAACTGATAATCCAAAACTTTTTCACCATCGGGACCATAAATCTTTTCGCTGCGGGAACTAAATACTTCCTTGCCGCTGATACGGGTTTTCTCAAAGCCTACCTTGAACTGCAGTCCACTGGAGCTTTCCTGCAGCATCTCCCAAAAATAGGCGGTATGGTCGTTATCCTGCAGTAATATCCGTGCTTGATAGGAAACTTTCTTTTTACCGGTGGCCCAGCTTTTATTTACCACTTCATTAGTTACCACAATATCAGTGTCAATGCCCGGTTGAATCGTAAAAGGGCCCTTCTCGTCCAGACTCAGCAATTGTTGCAGCAGTTCGTTTCTGGGTTGTGCCGGCCCTTTATCTTTCTTGGATTTCGAAAATAATCCCATTATATTCTCCTCCCAACTACAGGCGGGATTTCTTAACAACGACAGTATGGGCCACCCGGTCTCCCAATCTCTGCCGCATAGGCGAAGTCCATACCAAAATAGCTGCTATAAGATAAACAAACAGTCCATCGATAATACGTAAAACATTGCGTACTACTGAAGCATACCAGTCCATTGGGCTGCCATCAGTTTTCAAAACCTTTAATCCACATGCCATTTTACCAACTGTAGCACCCAGCATAGCTTCCATTACAATATAGTAGGCAATACCGATCAAAAACCACAGAAATGCTGAAGCCCCCTGTAAATTAAAACCTCCCTCGGTAGTTTGACCAGTAACAATTGCCATCAGATAACCTAATATAAACAGGACAATACCATCAATAATAGTAGCTGCAAACCGCCAGCCAACCCCAACCGTTGCTTCTTTTGATATTTCTGTATTTACTGCTGTAGAAACCGACTGCTGATAACCGGGGGTAGGAATGGGGGTTACGGGTTGAGTTGCCTGAACTGATTGCTGAGCTAAAGATGTTCCACAATAAGGGCAGAAACTGGGCTGTCCTTCAATTTCACGACCACAGGAACCGCATTTCTTCGAAGCACTCTGCTCGGCGCCACAAAAACCACAAAAACGACTCCCATCAGCAATTTCTTTGTTACAATTACTACAATGCACCAAATCACTCCCTTAATCCTGATAAGCGTGAAGCCCCAGTACACAGGATAATAGGGCAAACATACTCTCAAATAAAGTTTACGAATTAAAAGGCACTTTTGTCATTCACCCATCCGGGTGAATTAGACATATTTTTAGCATATTGGACATTTAAGTAAAATAATAAGATTGGAGTAACGTGACACCTCTGTCTTACATGAACATGGAAAAGCCTTCTATCTCGCGGGATTCTTCTTTGATGGGTATACCAGCAGATTTTAATGCTTCCGGAACCCGGTCAAAATTAGGCAGGATTACTCCACCTAATTGGTCAGTAAACCATATATATACAGGTTTTCCGCTACGGGTGCGTATTTCCAGGCCTCCATAAGAAGCAGTCGCAGCCAGTAATGCACTTCCTGCCGGCTGGGTTGAACTGCGACCGCCAAACAGAGACAACATGGCCATGACTAAAAACAGCTTGCGAAACCAGCCTGGATTTCTGAGGGAAATTAACTCGACTGCTGTTATTTCATCGAATCGACATGCTTTTTCACCTTTAAAGGTAATAAGGTGAATAGCCTCTGGTGTTATTTCAATTCGATATGAAGCATACCAGGCAGAATAGTATAGTAGAACGACGGCAAAAAGGGCCAGCAACCACATAATCAGGGTTACAGGCCACATACCTGTAACTGCCTGAACAGTACCGCCATTAATCAAGAAAGGCAGGCCGAAAAAAAGCACTAGAAACATAATGGCTACAATATCTCCGGCGATTATCCTGCCACCTGCATAGGAAATCTCCCCATCAGTTCTTTTTCGACGGGGCAGGAGAATATACAACATCAAGCCCAGTATCATAACCCCAATACCAATATTCCGGTAAGGACGATACAGCCAGCCCGGAGGTTGTCGATAAGGCTTGGACATGGCTCCTACCGAAGCCAGGTAATCTTCATATCGTAATAGGAAATAAGAAGTGATTGCCCCGTTGGTCAGAGATACATAAGCCTGGGCTCTGTCTTCAGGAATTAGGCCCCATTCGCTATAAGGTAGCTCTGCTGGCTTAAAAAATACCGGAACCAATCCCCGGGGTTTCCAGAATTCATCCTTATCCAAATCACTAACCCGGTTACCATAGGCAGATTGTGCATATTGCTGATAGCTGGCCTTTTCAACCTCGCGGAAAAAATCTGCCCACTCAGCCGAATTAACTGCATTTATGCTTCCCCCGGTTTTTTCAGTAATATATTCAGGCAGGGGCAATTGATTCAATCGTTTATCTTCACTGGTTACATAGCCACTGATCGACTTAAGTTCGTCCGCTTGTTCCTGCTGCCAGTTAATGGCGGTTATATTAATCAAAGCCGGTACTATGTAAAAAAACAATCCTATTCCCAGCACAATACCTGCAAATATCGCCAGGCGCCGCCAAAGTTCTGTACTTCCGGAATTAACCATCAAAATTCCTCCCCTTGTATATTGCAGGTTCAACATTTAAATCTGCTCATAATTGACGGACCAACTTTTTATGGTTTTGGCTGCCTGGTCAGGATTTATACTGCTAAGAGCAGTCATTATCATTATCCATTCCCCTTCAGGCGAGCTCTTTTCCATCACCCTTCCTATTCCCGGTGCATAATAAATTATTTTTTTATAATCAGCTTCATTACAATCTTCTAAAACCAGCAGACAATTATGTAGGGTTATAAATCCAAGGTCCACTGTTTTTCCAATTTCCATAACCGTCCATTTTGTTATTCTGGCCCCGTCATGGTATTCCCATTTCAGTCCGGGACGCAAATTATTTTTTAATAGCGGGATAATATCTTCAGGTTTTTGGTCAGCGATTATATATACTCCATCAGATTGGGTAAGAAAATGATAGGCATATCCATAAAATTCACCATTATGTTCGATTAAATCAACTTCAGAAACAATATCCTGGTTTACCAATATATTGGCGCTTACTCTTTCAATAACTCCTGCTTCGCCATACGGATACCTCTGATAAAACCTGGCCGATATCCCCGGGTTGGGAATATAAGCTTCTGCCTTGGTCAAATCCGGTATATTGTTAACGGTATTAAAGGAGTTATCAGCTTCATTAGTACTCTGGTTTTCAGTACACTGGGCAATAGTAGCCGGTTCTTTAACCCACCAATAAATTCCCCCCGCGGACAACTGCAATAAAACCATTAGCATAATAACCAGTAACGTTTTGGTTATATTTTTGCAGGCAGCTTTATTCTTTAACGAATTGTCATTATCATCGTCATTTTCCGGCAGGGGATCAACTATAGTAACACTATCAAAACCACACATGCCACAGTATCGCTCTTTCATATCAATATCTCCTTCACATACCGGGCATTTTAAAAACAGGTTCAACTATTCTCACCTCTTTAAGTGGCAGGTAAGCTTTAATCAACCTGTTCCTACCATCCAGAAAGTTATTTTAATTATGGTGTCAAAAGAATCATGTGCGCCCTGGGGTATCCCCTTGACACCATGACAATTTATCTTTGGGTCCGGTCGTCTTTAATTGTCTCATAATTAGGCGACCATTTTTTTACCATCTGAGCTGCCTGAGCCTGGTCAATTCTGGATAACGCTGTGGTAGTTAATAAATCTTCTCCACCTGGAGACCTTTCCAATACCCGTCCTACCCCCGGGGCAAAATAGATAATTTTTTTAAATCCAACTGCCTGGTTATCCTCTTCCAGCAACAAACAGTTTTCCAGTTTCGTAAAACCTAAATCCAGAGAAACGCCCATATCAAATACCGTCCAGACCACACTGCCATATTCAGTATCATAACGCCAGTTCATTCCGGTAATTAAATTATTTTTTAATAAAGGCTCTATTTCCATAGGTGTTGAATCATATACCAGATATATCCCGTCCGGTCTCTCTACATAATGGGTACTATAACCAAATTCTTCTCCGTTTTCATTAATGATATCTACATCACTGACCCGTACTGCTTCGTTTGATACTACGCGAGCCGTATAATGTTCTACCTGTCCGGAGGTGCCATCCGGATAATTAACAAAATAAATTAACTTTAATCCGGGTTCCGGAAGATAGGCAGAGGCCCGGCTGAGATCAATATTCGCAGTAGCAGATGCAGCAGGTTGCTGTACAGCCGGAGTCGTTTGAACTCCAGTTTGTTCGGTAGATGGGGTGGAAGCTAACCGAGGATCATCTTCACCTTTGGCCAACCACCAGTAAAATGCACCTCCACCCAGAAATACTAATGCCAGGATAGCCACCAGAATAATAAGCGCATTTTTATTTCCGGCAGCAGCCTTTACTGGCGCCTGATAAGGTGTAGCCGTTGGTGCCGTTTGGGTAGTGGGAGACTGATAGGAGGCAGTTTGGTTTTGAATTGTATTAGCCGGCCCTGCAACCGGGGTAACAGGTTGCTGGTTTGGAACTGGTTGCTTCATGGAACTGGTAATATCAAAACCACATTCGCCGCAAAAGCGGTCATTTGGTATTATCTGCGCACCGCAATCAGGGCAAAATCTAATTTCACTCATTGTTCATACTCCTCTTTTGATGCTATTGTATTGGATTTCCACAACTGGTGCAAAACTTTTTACCGGGACGAATCTCACTGCCGCATTTTCCACAAAATTTGGCTTGCTCATTGTTATCAGCAGTAGTTGCTGCCTGGGTCGGGACAAAGCCGGTAACACTCTGCAATGCCTCCATCCATTTAACCAGAGTTTTTATAAGTTCCGGTGCAGTACTGGCCTGATGCCTGAAACGACTTTTTCCTTCGGTTCCAGTTTCAAAGGATACCAGATGATTGGTAAATGCAGTTGGAGCCAGAAATACCCGGGAAAGGCTGCGTTCCTCCCCCTTAATTATAGCTGTAGCCAGTAAACCGGTTGCTCCCATCCAGCTGGTTATAAATTCTGTCCCTATTAGTCGAGTTTGTTCTGCCAGGGTAATAATTTCTTCATTGCTGGTGATAAAGCCTAATTCCTCAATCTGTTTTAAATGCTCCGGAGTTAATGAAATAGAGGTAGTTTTAAGGCCGGGAGTAATTTCGAACATAGTAGGCAATAACCAGCGTTTGTCTCCGCTGGCCAATGAACGTTTTAAAAGCTGTACAAAATCCTGCCGCGTAATTGATAAATCCAATCCACTACGATACTCCAACATGCTTTCCAGATAAGAACGATGATAAATATCTACACAATGCAAAGCACAGATTAAGACTTCGGTCTCAAGGATATTTGGAAATACTGTTTGGTACCCCCCCATACCTTTGGAGGCATATACACCGGTCCACCAATCCAGAAATGATTCCCAATCAGGAAAAAGCAGCAAGAGTATATCCTGATCTGAGTTTATAAACTGGGCTAAAACTGTTCTATCATCAGTTGATAGTAAAACATTGTATTTATCATCAGCTGCAATGCCCCCGCCATTATTAAAAACAATTTTTATATCCGGCTCCAATAACCGCCTGGCAACCTGGGTAAGCCGGGGACTCTCAGAAACTGCCTTGAACCATTCAGAAGGGGTGCTTATCGCAGCCTGACCGGCATTGTAACGAAATGGTGAAAGATTATTCCCGTTCAGTCCCGAACGTCTGAACAAATGGTCGATATCACCTGGTGCCAGCTTAAACACTTCGGTTCCTGCCAGCATTTCCTGCTTCATTTCCATATTTAATGCCTCCCTACCTGTTAATTTCGTTATAATTTTCCAAAATCCTTTTATCTTTGAGCAGTTCTAATCGCACCTATGCGGCTGGTTACCTTATTTAAAAAATCCCCGGGAGTTTCATATCCGAGCTCCTGCAAACGAGCTGCGCGGGCAGCCGGTGACAGGCTGTTGTTATTGATAACTTTTATAGCTTCCTGCATGTTTTCCGGCATTTGTTCTACTCTGTATCCCATATTCCTGTAACTGCTTTCCACTGTCTGTGCTACACTGGCAGTTTTACGCAATTGTTCCATCGCCTCGGTTTGATTCCTCATTACCTCCGCCGGAGTGCTTCCCGCATTCCAGTATTCATCGACTTTGTGTGATTCCATCAGGGACAGTTGTTCAGAGTCCAGCAGATTGCCCTGTTGTCTTTGGACCAATTCATATCCGGTGGAAGGACGCATAGGTTTGCCATCGATCATCACTGTGTCCACCCCACGCGCAATCTCTTCCGGTGTAGCCTCTATCATCGGTCTGCCCGGCAGGTCCCCGTCCGGTATACGCCAGGTGCGCTGGTCACTGAAATCCCGTCCCGCTGACAGATCAAATTGATCCATAGCGGCTTCTTCATGATGCTTTGCCCATTGCCGTACTTGTGCCGCTTCATCCATATTGGCCCAGTCAGTTTGCGGGAACCTTCTGCCGGCTTCATCAACGCTGAAACCTGAATTTTCCGCAAGGGCTTTATAATAAGTATCTTCCCATTCAGTCTTGGGAATCTCCACCCATTCAGCTCCATTGGGACCGCGAACCAACCGTTCAGCAATAACATCGTTATCCGTGTTTATATTGAAATCAGTAGGCTCAGTGCCTGGTGTACGTACGGTTCTGACTCTTATCCCCTCAGGATCAACCCCCGGATATCGGTTATGCAGATGGTCCTCTACCGTCCGATAAGAAGGCTGATGTATATATTCATCCATTACATTATTGAACTCTCTTTGTATTCCCTCAGCTTCCTGTTGAGTTAACTGAGATCCCAAAGCATCCACTTCCCTGAGGTTTTTTAGGGTTCTCATGGAAGCGGGGTCGGATTTCATTTCCATGATATCCTCAACCGTCAGCGGTTC
>JAAYBS010000080.1 GCA_012718855.1 Syntrophomonadaceae bacterium | reverse complement strand
GCCAAGGCGAGGGTCGCGAGTTCGAATCTCGTCTTCCGCTCCATAAGTTTAATAACCTCGGCATTTGCCGGGGTGTTGTATTTTAATATAAAGTAGGGTAAATTCTTATAAGGGTTAAACTGCAAAATGAGTAATTACCCATGAGGAGTTTTTGGCTCAAAAGAAAATGTTAGGAGGAGCATAAATGCCGGCCAGATTAGAAAAAATAGAAAACAGTGAAGCCTACATATCTATAGAAGTAGATGCTGAACAAATGGAGCAGGGATTGGAGCTTGCTTACCGTAAAGTAGTTAAAGAGGTTACTATACCTGGATTCAGAAAAGGTCGTGTACCACGTCAGCTGTTGGAATCATATTTTGGTAAGGAAGTTCTCTTTCAAGACGCTTTAGAATATATTGTTCCTACTGCTTATGAACAGGCCATCGATGAGCTGAATATAGAGCCTATTGCTCAACCAGATTTTGAATTGGAAGAAGAAATTGAAACCGGGAAAAACTTTTCTTTCATAGCCAGAGTTGCAGTTAAACCTGAGGTGGAATTAGGGGAAATTGAAGGTATAGAAATTAATATACCTCACCTGGAAATTACCGAAGAAGATATTGATAAACGCCTGGAAGATATGCGTCGTCGTTATTCCCAGTTGGAAGAAAAAACCGATGAACCAGCCGAAATGGCTGATGTTTTAAGTATAGATTTTGAAGGGTTTGTTGATGATGTAGCTTTCGAAGGCGGAAGTGGGGAAGACTATTCTCTGGAACTGGGGTCAAATACCTTTATCCCGGGATTTGAGGAGCAGTTGGTTGGAACAACTGTAGGCAGCAGCAAAGATGTAGTCGTGACTTTTCCGGAAGACTATCATGCTGAAGAATTAGCTGGTAAAGAAGCCGTGTTTAAGGTTAAGGTTAATAAAATTGAAACCCATCGTTTAAGAGAATTAGATGATGAGTTTGCTCAGGAAGTAAGTCAGTTTGATACGCTGGCAGAATTGCGTGAAGATCTAAGCAACGGTTTAAACCAAATGCTGGATTATCGCAAAAAGGAATTAATTAAACAGGAAGTTCTGGATAAGGCAATTGAAATATGTACTGTTCCGGCACCGGATGCAGTAGTTAGAAATCAGATAGATCGTATGATGGAGCAATTTGGTCAAAGATTAATGTCCCAGGGGTTGAATCTGGAACAATATTTCCAGTATACTGGTAGTTCAGCGGATGATTTGATTTCTGATATGTGGCCGGAAGCTGAAAGAATAGTAAAAACAACCTTCCTGCTGGAAAAACTGGTAGAAGAAAAAGGTTTTGAAGTTACCGATGAAGAACTAAATAAAGAGGTTGAGGATGCTGCAATTAGCATGGGAGTTGATCCTGAGCAGGCCAAACAAAATCTGGCCGGGATCATGGACAATATTGAATTCAGCATCAAGATGGATAAAGCAACTCAATACCTTATCGATAATGCGGTTATAACCGAGTATGATAAGGATGAAGAACCGGCAGATGAAGAATAATCATAAAATATATTTATAAATTGATAATAAGGGGTGAATAATATGTCATACCTGGTACCAATGGTTGTTGAACAGACTAATCGTGGCGAAAGAGCTTACGATATTTATTCACGGTTGTTGAAGGATCGGATAATCTTCCTGGGCAGTGCGATTGATGATATGGTAGCCAATTTGGTTATTGCGCAGTTGTTATTCCTGGAAGCTGAGGACCCGGATAAAGACATTTCCATTTACATTAATAGTCCGGGTGGTTCAATTAGTGCCGGCATGGCAATATATGATACCATTCAGATTATAAGACCTGATGTATCTACCATATGTGTAGGTTTGGCCGCCAGTATGGGAGCATTTCTGCTTACTGCCGGTACACCGGGCAAAAGATTTGCTTTACCTAATGCTGAAATTATGATACATCAGCCTTTGGGAGGCACTCAGGGGCAGGCGACTGATATTGAGATACATGCTCGCCGTATAATCCGGATGAAAGACTCACTTAATCAGATTCTGGCTGAACGAACCGGACAAAAATTGGAGAAGATCAAGGCAGATACTGAGAGAGATTATTTCATGTCTGCTATGGAAGCTAAAGAATATGGCATTATTGATGATATATTGACTCAGCCCAAAAAACCGACTGCTAAAAAGTAGCTTTTTCAAGTAGAGAGGTGAATGTATGCAGAAATATGGGGATGAAAAAGGACAATTGAAATGCTCCTTCTGTGGCAAGAATCAGGACCAGGTAAAAAAACTGGTTGCTGGTCCCGGTGTATATATCTGTGATGAATGTATTGAACTTTGTAATGAGATTATTGAAGAAGAACTGGCCGATGATTTTGGTTTCGAACTGGGGGACATTCCTAAACCTCAGGAAATAAAAGAAATCCTGGACGAATATGTAATCGGACAGGAACGGGCCAAGAAATCATTAGCGGTTGCAGTTTATAACCATTACAAACGCATTAATCTGGGTATGAAGCTGGATGATGTGGAACTTCAGAAGAGTAATATCATGATGCTGGGACCTACCGGTAGTGGAAAAACTCTGCTGGCTCAGACCCTGGCCAAAATTCTCAATGTACCATTTGCTATTGCAGATGCCACCTCATTGACTGAGGCTGGTTATGTAGGTGAAGATGTCGAGAATATACTGTTGAAGTTAATTCAAGCAGCTGATTATGATATTGAAAAAGCTGAAAAAGGTATTGTCTATATTGATGAGATTGACAAGATTGCCCGTAAAACTGATAATCCAAGTATTACCCGGGATGTTTCCGGCGAAGGTGTCCAACAGGCACTATTAAAAATACTGGAAGGTACGGTGGCAAGTGTTCCTCCACAAGGAGGACGCAAACATCCGCATCAGGAGTTTATCCAGATAGATACCAGTAATATTTTATTTATTTGCGGTGGAGCCTTTGAAGGGATTGATAAAATAATTCAGAGTCGGGTCAATCAAAAAGTTATGGGTTTTGGGGCTGAAATAAAAAGTCGTGAGGAAAAAAATATCGGTGCAATTCTCAACATGATTTTGCCTCAGGATTTATTGCGTTTTGGTCTCATTCCGGAATTTGTTGGACGTGTACCGATTATAGTCACTCTGGAAGCTTTGGATAATGATGCTTTGATAAGCATATTAACTGAACCTAAAAATGCACTGGTTAAACAATATAAAAAGCTGTTTGAACTGGATGGCGTTGATCTGGAGTTTAATGAGGATGCTTTGCAAGCGATTGCAGAGGAAGCCTTGCGTCGTAATACTGGAGCACGCGGTTTACGAGCTATAATTGAAGACATTATGCTGGAAGTAATGTATGAAGTACCTTCCCGAATGGATGTTACCAAAGTACTAATTACTAAAGATGTTTTGTTAAAGAAGGAAAAACCTCTGTTAGTAACAGTTGATGCCAAACGAAAAGTAAATTAACACGATAAATATAACAATACTAGAAAAGGTAGCGAAAGCTACCTTTTTTTACTTCCTTTCCAATCTCATTCACTTGCCCTTTAAAGGGAATAATAGATGAAACAGAAAGGGAAAGGAAAATTATCATGATGAATGAATTTTTTATGAAATATGGCGGGATTTTGTATCTGGTACAATTATTTTTTGCAATTGTAATTGGGGTATATTTTTGGACCTTACTTAAAAATCAGCAAACTAAAAAGACTAGTATTTCACGGGAAGCGGAACGGGAAATCACCAAATTAAGAAAAATGAGAAATATTAAACTAAGCGAACCGTTAGCCAGTTTAACCCGACCGGCTGATCTTAATGATGTTTTAGGTCAACAGGAAGGGATTGATATGCTGCGTTCAGCTCTCTGTGGTGCCAATCCTCAACATGTTATCATATATGGTCCCCCGGGTGTAGGCAAGACTGCCGCTGCCAGATTAGTTTTGGAGGAAGCCAAGAAAAATCTTTTATCTCCATTTACGCCAGAGGCAAAATTCATTGAAGTTGATGCTACTATAATGCGATTTGATGAAAGAAATATTGCCGACCCTTTAATTGGTTCAGTACATGACCCAATTTATCAGGGGGCCGGGTCTTTCGGTTCGGCAGGTATTCCTCAGCCAAAACCGGGCGCTTGCACCAAAGCACATGGCGGAGTTTTATTTATTGACGAAATTGGTGAACTTCATCCTATGCAGATGAATAAACTGCTAAAGGTACTCGAGGACCGAAAAGTAATCCTGGAGAGTGCTTATTACAGTGAAACTGACAAAAATATGCCTTCCCATATTCATGATATTTTTACTAACGGCTTGCCGGCAGATTTTCGTATGGTAGGAGCCACTACCCGTAGCCCTGATGAATTACCACCTGCAATTCGTTCCCGTTGTATGGAAGTGTTTTTCAAACTACTGGAAAAAGAAGATGTAGAAAGAATAGCCATTAATGCAGCTATGAAAATTAAATTTGAAATATCCCCGGAAGCTTTGCGTGAAATAGTGCGCTATGCTACTAACGGGCGTGAAGCGGTAAATATTGTGCAATTGGCAGCCGGAATAGCTCAAATGGATTCTTCCAACCAGATAACGGTTGATGTTATAGAAAAAGTATTAAACAATGGTCGATTTTCCCCGCGACCGGATGTCAAAATCAGTGACCACCCTATAATAGGAGTGGTTAACGGTTTAGCAGTTTATGGTGCTACTGCCGGGACGCTTATAGAGGTGGAAGTATCCAGTATTCCGGTATCACCAGGTCAGGGGAAATGGACAGTAACCGGAGTAGTGGAAGAAGAGCAGGTGGGAGGGAATGAACGACGGTTTACCAGGAAAAGTATGGCCAAAGGCTCAGTGGAGAATGTTCTTACGGTTTTACGTGTATTTTATAATTTAAATATTAGTGACTACGATATTCATTTAAATTTCCCCGGCGGAACACCAATAGATGGACCTTCGGCAGGGGTAAGCATGGCTACTGCCATTTATTCCTCTTTGACTAAAAAACCGGTTGATAATCTGTTAGCCATGACCGGAGAAATATCAATACAGGGACGCGTGAAACCGGTCGGAGGGGTTATTAGTAAAATTGAGGCCGGTCGGCGAGCCGGGTTGAGAAAGATCCTAATTCCAGCTGATAATTGGTTATCTATATTTGATAACTTCAGCGATATAGAAATTGTTCCGGTCAGGGGACTGGAGCAAGTTTTCCAGCATGCTTTTCTTACCGATAATGTTTAATTGAGATTATATGGCGATTAAGGTTCGGAGAATCTTAAACAACCCGCTGCAAGAGTCTGGTTGCACCGTATGCAGACATATAGTAGAATGAATTTGCCTGGAGGTGAAAACAATGAATGATTCTTCCACCTACCGCCAAATCCCGATGTTGCCTTTAAGGGGAGTATTAGTTTTCCCTTACACTGTTATTCATCTGGATGTAGGAAGGAAAAGATCAATAAATGCTATAGAAGAAGCTATGCTGGATACCAAGGAGATCTTTCTGGCCACACAGAAAGATGCGCAGACAGATGATCCGGACATTTCTGATATCTATACTGTAGGTACGGTTGCAGAAATTCGCCAAATTCTTAAAATGCCCGGAGGTACGATGAGAGTTTTAGTAGAAGGGTTATATCGTGCCGAAGTTAAGGAATACCTGCCTTCTGACTCTTATTTGCATGTTAGCATAATTGAATATAATGACGAGGAACAGGAAAAGACTGCTCAAGTCGAGGCAATTATGAGAACCCTGGTTTCACAATTTGAACAGTTTGTACGCATGAGTAAAAAGATTCCCCCTGAAACAGTTGTATCAGTGGTATCTATTGAAGAGCCGGGGAGATTAGCGGATGTAATTGCTTCACATCTTTCTTTGCGTATTGATGAGAAACAGAAGGTTTTAGAAGCCCGTGATGTTTATAAACGTCTGAACTATTTATGTGAACTACTGGCCAAGGAAATGGAAGTTTTAGAACTGGAAAGAAAAATAAACATCCGGGTACGTAAGCAGATGGAGAAAACTCAAAAAGAATATTATCTGCGCGAGCAAATTAAAGCCATTCAAAAAGAACTGGGTGAAAAAGATGAACGTGCCTCAGAAGTTGAGGAATTACGGGAAGCCATATTAAAAGCTAAATTGCCTAAAGAGGCACATGAGAAGGCTTTTAAAGAACTGGACCGTTTGGAGAAAATGCCACCTATGGTAGCTGAAGCAGTAGTGGTCCGAAATTATCTTGATTGGCTGTTATCATTGCCCTGGTCAGTAGAAACCAAAGACCGTCTGGATTTAAAAGTTGCCGAACAAATCCTGGAAGAAGATCATTATGGTTTGGAAAAACCCAAGGAGAGAATACTGGAATATCTGGCTATTCGTAAACTGGCTAAAAAGATGAAAGGCCCCATTCTTTGCCTGGTTGGGCCTCCGGGAGTCGGCAAAACCTCACTGGGTAAATCAGTAGCCCGTTCATTAAATCGTAAGTTTGTACGTATGTCACTGGGCGGGGTACGGGACGAAGCGGAAATCAGGGGACATCGTCGTACCTATGTAGGTTCTATGCCCGGTAGGGTTTTACAATCCATAAAACAAGCCGGTTCAAAAAATCCGGTATTCTTACTGGACGAGATTGATAAAATGACCATGGATTTTAGAGGTGATCCAGCCTCCGCTTTGTTGGAAGTATTGGATCCTGAACAAAATTCCACTTTTAGTGATCATTATTTGGAAACTGCTTTTGACCTTTCCAAAGTAATGTTTATTACTACGGCCAATTCAATATACAATATTCCCAAACCTTTGCTGGACCGTATGGAGGTTATTGAAATCAGTGGCTATACTGAAGAAGATAAAGTTCATATAGCCAGGGATTATCTGGTGCCTAAACAGATTAAGGAAAATGGCTTAAAGAGTGATAACATAACTTTTTCCGAAGGATCTATTCGTAAAATTATTCGGGAATATACGCGCGAAGCCGGAGTCAGAAGTCTGGAGCGTGAAATCGCTTCAGTATGTCGTAAAGTCGCCCGCCAGGTGGTGGAAGACCCTTCAACTTCTGTAAATGTTAGTGCCTCGATGATAGAAAAATATTTGGGTACCGCCCGTTATCGTTACGGAGTAGCAGAGGCAGACAATCAGGTGGGGGTAGCTACAGGTCTGGCCTGGACCGAAGCCGGCGGTGATATCCTCTCCATAGAAGTTGCTCTGTTAAAAGGTAAAGGCAATTTAACCTTAACCGGAAAACTGGGTGATGTTATGAAAGAGTCTGCTCAGGCGGCTTTAACCTATGTACGTTCGCGGGCGGAAGAACTGAAAATAGAGGACGAGATTTACCAGAAATCAGATGTTCACCTGCATGTTCCTGAAGGTGCTATACCTAAAGATGGACCCTCGGCAGGGATTACAATTGCTATCGCTTTGGCTTCAGCCATGTCTGGAATTCCGGTACGTAATGATGTAGCCATGACGGGTGAGATTACTTTACGCGGCAGGGTATTACCCATTGGCGGTCTGAAGGAAAAAGTACTGGCAGCACATAGGGCGGGAATTTATACGGTAATAATGCCGTTGGATAACCGCAAAGATTTGGCCGAAGTTCCTGCCAATGTGAAACGTAAAATGAAGTTTATTCCGGTGTCGCACATGGACGAAGTATTGAACGAAACTCTGGTGCGTTCCGAGGGGTTGAATTAGTGAAAATAACCAATGCAGAGTTTTGCGGGGTGTTTGTTGAGCAAAAACTTCTGCCTGCAGATGGATTGCCTGAAATTGCTATTGTAGGTCGTTCCAATGTGGGTAAATCTTCTTTGATTAACAAACTGGCTAATCGTAAAGGATTGGCTAAGTCCAGTTCAACACCCGGTAAAACCCGGACGATAAATTATTATAAGATGAACCAGCAATGGTATTTGGTTGATTTGCCGGGATACGGTTATGCACGTGTATCCAAGACGGAAAGAGCACGCTGGGGTAAATTGATTGAGCAGTATCTGTTACAACGGAAGACCCTGCGGGGAGTTATTTTGTTGGTTGATATTCGTCATGCTCCCAGCGAAAACGATGTTTTGATGAAAGAATGGTTGTCACATAATCAGATTCCCCATCTGGTAGTGGCAACCAAGTCTGATAAAATATCCCGTGGAGCACGTCAAAAACATCTTAATATAATTAAAAAAGAACTCAACCTGCCTGCTGATGACATTCCGCTATGTTTTTCATCCCAAACCGGCGAAGGTACAGAAGCCCTTCTAACCCTTCTGTCCGAAATCTTCTAAGGGGATAAACGGAATGGTTATGTTTAGTATGATTATATAAAATATACCGCTGGCTGGCTTTTTCAATTGATTCGATTTTTCATGTACTGTATCAATGCGGCTTCTTCCTCTGAGTTTATGTTAGTAGAAAAATCATCCAGCAATGACAGCAGGCGTTGTTTGCCGTCAGGTTCGGCCAGTATTTCAGTTGGGGTTTTATTCTCCAGCTCCATATGAGGAGTATTCAACCAGTGTTCAGTTTGTTTGTCTTTAAGGAACAGGAACCAGATGTCAGAGTATTTTGCTTCCGGTGGAACAGCCAGTAGAGTACTGTTTACTATTTGCCAGGGATTTCCGGGTAACAGTCGCGTGGCAATAGCTGATAGCTGGTTTAGTTCGGTAATAATATCAGCAGTTATAGCCAGGTATTCCTGGGTTAGAGCTAATCTTACATAACCATGGGTCTCTGTTGATAATGTAAACCAGGATACATCCCCGGTATCGTGCAGATGGTTCAATTCTGCTTCGGATGGTAGCATTATTATTAAATCATTATACTCTTGATTGGAGATAGACAATAATCTTAAATCATCCAGACTAAAGTACATTTTCTTAAAGGCATGGTCAAACAGACCATAAACTATGGGCGCAGATAAAGGTTCGATAGCTTTCATAAGGCGGTTCCAATAATTCCAATGGTCAATGAAAAATTGTTCCTGGCCATTATTGTCTTCCATCATTAAAACCAGACCGGAAAAAATATAATCTTGTTCCAGTTGTATCAGCCTTCCCATTAGAAGTATCTGCTTTTGCGGAGAAACTTCCCAGGCTTCACGCAGCATGACGGTTATTTCTTCCTGATTGAAAATATCACGCAGATGCAGTTTTAAATCCGAACTGTTCAGTACGCGGTAGACTGATAAATGTGAATTTATTAGCGATTCCAGACATATTTTTAAGGATTCTTCCAGATACTCCCCCTGTTGTGAGAGGTATTGTTCCGCCAGCGAAGGTTGTTCAGTTTCAATGCGGTCAAACCACAGCCAGTCGGAAAAAATGGTTTCATGTTCAACCGGCAAGGCAGGGTCCGGACTAAAGTGTAAAAATTGTAATTGAGCTACTTTACGCATACGTTTAATCTGATTACCAAAATGTTGATCCAGCTTTATTTTTAACGCCACCAGGTTTTGATTAAAGCGTTCAAAGGGATCAAGACTGGCCCCACGAATATCTCCCAGCAACCCACAGCATTTCTTGTATTTCTTACCGCTGCCGCAGGGACAGGGGTCATTGCGGCCAATTTTATTGTTGCTCATAGTTACCTCCAGGTTAATCAGTTTCAGTTAAAAATTTATTATAGCTGAATATTTCCGGGGCACCCCCGGTATGAAGGAACAATACATTTTGTTCACGGTTGAAATAACCTTGCTTTATCAGATCAATTAAACCCAGCATGGCTTTACCGCTGTAAACCGGATCCAGCAGGATTCCTTCCTGACTAGCTACCAGTTTAATTACTTCTCTTAATTGAGGATAGGTTTTAGTATATCCGGGCCCAATATAATCATAATAAATATTTAAGTCTGCTGCTTGCGAAAGTATAATTCCCATTTGTTTTTCCAGGGGATGAATAATGTTTAATACTTTTTCTGAACACCAATCCCGGTCACCGCCTACAGATATACCTATAACCTGTGAACCGTTATTTTTTATTTTTTCACCCAGATATAAACCGGCATAAGTGGTACCGGTCCCAACCGCGGTTATGACAGCAGCAAAGTCGTACTCTGCTTGCTGTTGTATTTCCTGGCAGGCGTGCATATAGGCTATAACTCCTTCAGTAGAATGCCCACCAGCTGGGATAAAGTAGGGATTTTTCCCTTGGTCACGATATTCCTGCATCAGGGATTCAACTGTTGCTGCTGCCTGCGAATTACGGACACAAGTGCATTTGGCTCCCAGCAGGTTATCCAATAGATAGTTACCCTGACTTTCTTTTGGTTCACGCCCAATCAGAACCAGATGGCACTCCAAACCCATTATTGCTGCTGCGGCAGCTGTTTGCCTTGCATGATTGGAGCTTACTGCTCCAACAGTGATGATTATCCGGCTTTGTTTAGCCAGAGCATCAGCCATAATATATTCCAGTTTGCGGACTTTGTTGCCGCCCAATGCCATACCAGTCTGGTCATCACGTTTAATAAATATACGCGGGCCATTAAACAGTTGGCTTAAGTTTTTTAATTCATGTAATGGAGTAGGGAAAAAACCTAAAGATAAACGGGGATAATCATTTTGCAAAGTGTTATCCTCCTGTCATATTCATTACTCATATCTGAAGATTAGCATATTCCCCAGTCATTTCACAATCGGGTATAGATTTATAGTAATGTTATTTAAAAGATTAGAACCTTTACCTTACTATTTCTACCAGCCTTAAAAAGGCATCTTGTAGATTTGTCTGGCTAAGCTCCCACACCGTATGTCCCTCCAGGGACATATCATGGAGTCTTTCTCAATAGGGGATGGGGTCGGCTATTTTTTCATAACCAAAATGGTCAGCCAGGATAAATAATTGTTGGGTGTTCTGCTCCCACTCTTTAGTGTTTATTTTATTGGGCAAAATTAAATTGATCCCATTACCTTTTCCCAGGTTCTGTAAGCATTCCTCCAGGGCCTGTAATTCACCCAGCTCATTATCATGACTGAGATCAGTACATACAATCACACTAACAACAGATGTATCTGTAAATTTAAAATATTCGCTACCAGCCGGGTGGAGCAGAAAAAAATCATAGTCGGACTCCTCCAGGTGAGTTAAGCTTAATGGGGTCTTATGAGTGTCAGGTTCAACAACCAGAGGCAGAAGATCTATGCCCAACTGCGAACTTAATATGCGGGTTTTTATTCTACTGTAATTAGTTATATCACCATCCACTATAGTATCGATTTCCGAGCCAATCCCCAGCCAATTGCGCAATTTTTCACTTTTTCCCAACTCACCGATTAATACCCGGTATCCCTGGCGAATCAATCCACTGGCTAGATTAACTAGAACCGTGGTTTGACCACTACCCGGATGTTTGGCAATTACAGCAACAACCTTTACCATGCTTCACTCTCCTAAACGAGCAGGAAGAACGGTGTCATTCTGCTTCTTCCTGAAATTCAGTTTTTATAAATCTATTATACGCTATAGAAAATTTCTATTTTTCCCCCGGAAAAAGAATCTGTTCCTGCGACCAATACAGACAATCTAATAAAAATAAAGAAAAAACTATACAGGATTAAGTGGCAAACTGAGTTATAATCTGTTGAGTAGCCTGACCTTTTTTGCTTACAGCTCCTCTATTATGGTATAGACTTTTTTTAGCTGAGCCTCCTGCTCAATAAAATGCTGGTCAGCCCCGGCCTTTTTATTGATATGATATGATAAGTCGCAAGTAAAATAATATTTAAACGCCAGGAGAAGCATATATGGAATTAAATAATGTAGCATTAGCCTTTGCTTTAACTGTTTTAGCCGGATTGTCCACCGGAATAGGCAGCTTGATTGCTCTGCTTGCCAAAAGAACCAATACCGCTGTTTTGTCTGTAGCCCTTGGTTTTTCAGCCGGGGTAATGATATATATTTCCATGGTCGAAATATTTGCTGAGGCCCGGGAAATAGCTGTAAGTGTTTGGGGAAACGGGGGGTTATGGGTTGTTAACGGGGCGTTTTTTGCCGGCATGATTCTTATTGCATTAATCGACATGCTGGTGCCTTCCTATGAAAATCCTCATGAACCAAGAAGAGTTGAGGAAATCACGGATTTGTCAGCCCCGGTCAGTAATAACAAACTATTGCGGATAGGTTATATGATGGCTATCGCCATAGCCATACATAATTTCCCGGAGGGAATGGCTGCATTTATATCGGTATTGCATGACCCGTCAGTAGGAGTGGCAATTGCCATAGCAATTGCCATCCACAATATACCGGAAGGAATTGCAATTTCAGTTCCTGTATATTATGCTACCGGAGACAAACAAAAGGCCTTTTTATATTCCTTTTTATCCGGATTATCAGAGCCGCTGGGTGCATTAATAGGATTTTTGATTCTACTGCCCTTTATGAATGAAGCCCTGTTCGCTGTCCTCTTTGCTTCCGTGGCCGGTATAATGATATTTATTTCCCTGGACGAACTTCTGCCGGCTGCCAGGGAGTACGGAAAGGCCCATCATTCTGTTTATGGGCTGATTACCGGGATGATGGTAATGGCCTTAAGTCTGCTGCTGATGTAAGAAGTCACCCAGGTTGCATACTTGACAGTAACCCCGGCTGTTGAATAACTTGCTTTGTGGCTTCGATATTCAGTACAATTTACTTTATAATAGAGTTTAGCGATTTACATAAAGCTTAATATGCGTTTACATGAGGAGGTATTTTTATAAATGGCAACCGACCAGGGGTTATCCAGTGTATATGAACCGGGGCAGGTAGAACGAAAATGGTACCAGTATTGGAAGGATAATAATTATTTTGCTCCCGTTAATGATTACAGTAAAAAACCTTTTTCCATTGTAATGCCGCCACCTAATGTAACCGGATCATTGCATCTGGGACATGCTTTGGATAACACGCTGCAGGATATTTTAGCGCGTTGGCGGCGTATGCAAGGTTATAATACCTTATGGCTACCCGGAACTGACCATGCAGGTATTGCAACCCAGGCAAAAGTGGAGGAAGCCTTGCTGAAGGAAGGTTTAACCCGACAGCAGCTGGGGCGGGAAAAATTTCTGGAAAGGGTTTGGGACTGGAAAGCACAGTACGGCAGTCGTATCACTGAACAATTATCCTTCTTAGGCTCTTCATGTGACTGGACCCGGGAAAGATTTACGATGGATGAAGGCTGTTCGAAGGCGGTAAGAGAAGTATTTGTTAATTTATATGAAAAAGGTTTGATTTATCAGGGCGAGTACATAACTAATTGGTGTACTAAATGTAAAACTGCCATATCTGATATAGAAGTAGAGCATGAAGATAGTGATGGACACCTCTGGCATATTCGTTATCCGGTAAAAGATAGCCAGGATTTCATAATTGTAGCTACAACCAGGCCGGAAACTATGCTTGGAGATACCGGGGTAGCAGTCCATCCTGATGATGAACGTTATAAACATTTAGTAGGACAGAAGGTTATCCTGCCGCTCATGAATCGGGAAATACCTATTTTTGCCGATGAATATGTAGATCGGGAATTTGGTACCGGAGCAGTTAAAGTTACTCCTGCCCATGACCCCAACGATTTTGATATGGGTATCAGACATGGTCTGGAACAATTGCGGGTTATTGATGAAATAGGCGTAATGAATGAAAATGCCGGAGAATATGCAGGGTTGGAGCGTCAGGAAGCCCGTAAAGCAATAGTAAGGGATTTACAGACCGGTGGATATTTAATAAAAGTTGAGGACCATCGTCATGCGGTTGGGCATTGTCAGCGCTGTAACAGTATTATTGAACCCATGATATCCACTCAGTGGTTTGTTAAAATGCAACCGTTGGCCAAACCTGCTATTGAAAAGGTGGTTTCCGGTGACATTCAATTTATTCCGGAACGTTTTACCAGGATTTATTTGAACTGGATGGAAAACATTCGCGATTGGTGTATATCCCGCCAGTTATGGTGGGGACATCGCATACCTGTCTGGTACTGTGATGATTGTGGTGAGGTAATATGCAGCAAAACTGATCCCACGGAATGTCCGCAGTGCCTGGGTACTGATCTTCGTCAGGATGAAGATGTACTGGATACCTGGTTCAGCAGTGCTCTCTGGCCTTTTTCAACCATGGGGTGGCCTGAGCAAACTGATGATTTAAAATATTTTTATCCTACCAGTGTACTGGTTACCGGACGTGATATTATATTCTTCTGGGTGGCCCGTATGATTTTTTCCGGATTGGAACATACCGGGGAAATTCCGTTTCATCAGGTGAACATTCATGGCTTGATATTGGACGGGCAAGGGCGCAAGATGAGCAAATCCCTGGGTAACGGTATTGACCCTATAGAAGTAATTGAAAATTATGGAGCAGATACACTGCGATTTTCCTTAATTACCGGAGTAACCCCGGGTAATGATATTCGTTTTAACTGGGATAAGGTTGAGAATACCCGTAATTTTGCCAACAAAATCTGGAATGCATCACGGTTTGTTTTAATGAATCTGTCTGATTACCAGCCCATAATACTAAGTGAAAATAATTTAACCCTGGCTGATCGTTGGATTATTTCGCGCTTGACCCATACTACCACGGAAGTAGAACGGCTGCTGGAAAGATATGATCTGGGAGAATCCGCCAAAACTTTATATGAGTTTATATGGAACGATTTTTGTGACTGGTATATTGAACTGGCCAAACCCAGGTTATTTAATAAAGAAGCAGAAGAGGACAGACTGGTTGTACAGAATGTGCTGCGTAATGTATTGGTAGATACCTTAAGGTTATTACATCCGTTCATGCCTTTTATTACTGAAGAAATTTATCAAAATATTCCCGGTCATAGTGAAACTATTATGTTGGATGCCTGGCCGAAACCTGGTGACTACTGGGGTGAGGCAGTAGATAATATGCAGGGAATTATGTCCGTAATCAGAGCTATACGTAATATTCGTGCCGAATTTGGTATTAGCCCGGGTTCCAAAATCAAATCAATTATACTGTCACGTGAACATGAATTTGCCGAAATGCTGAATCAAAATCAGGAATATATTAAAGGTTTGAGTGGGGTTAATGAGTTACAGATATTAACCGAGCTTATGAATAAACCATCCCAGGCCGGGTCTGCTTTAACTTCAAAGGTTGAGATATATGTTCCGCTGGAAGGTGTTGTAGATATTGCCCGGGAGATAGAACGTCTGGAAAAAGATCTAAAGATGGCACAGTCTGATTTGGAGAAAGCGCAAGCCAAACTTAATAATGAAAACTTTTTATCCCGTGCTCCCCAGGAAGTAATTGAGAAGGAACGAAACAAGGTTGAGGAAGCCAGGGTTAAACAGGAGGGTATTCTACAACGTATACAAACACTAACCAATTAATTAATGATCGGATGTCACGGTTTACCAGGTTTGGAATAAAACCAGGCCTGGAAAGAATAAAGGCGTTAATGGAAATTATAGGGCGGCCTGATGCTGGTTTGCCCTGTGTTCATGTGGGGGGAACCAATGGTAAAGGTTCTACCTCATTGATTGTAGCGAAAATATTGGCTGCTGCCGGATATAAAGTGGGACATTTTGTTTCACCTCATTTGCATTCTTATCTGGAACGATTGATGATTAATGGCGAGCAGATTAATGCAGATGATTTTATTTATTATCTGCACATGCTTGAACAAGCGGCTAATGAGATGCTTAGCCATGATCTGGAACATCCCACCGAGTTTGAAACGCTTACGGCTATGGCATGCAAATATTTCTATGATCAACAGGTGGATGTAGCAGTATTGGAAGTTGGTATGGGGGGGCTTTATGATTCCACCAATATTGTTTCTCCTCTGGTTTCTGTAATAACTGGTATTGAACTGGATCATATGAACGTTTTGGGTGAGACCTTGCAGGAAATTGCCAGTAATAAAGCTGGCATTATAAAACCATTAACACCAGTTGTAATCGGGAATATGCAGCGAACGGCCAAAGAGGTAATAATAAGCCGGGCTAACAATCTACAAGCCCGCTGTTATGAAAATACTGTCGTAGAAGTTAATTTAGATGGACAGTCAGGTCTGCACGGACAGGAAGTATCAATATCTATGCCTGGACATGATTTGCATAGTGTTCAGTTCACTTTGCCGGGATGTTATCAGCTGGAAAACCTGAAAACCGCTTTGACTACCATAGCAGTACTGGAAGAGCAGAACTTTTCAGTTACCGGCAATAACATTCAAACCGCATTGGCGACCTTGAAAAATCCTGGCAGACTGGAAACGGTATGTTCACAACCCCTGGTTTTAATTGATGTAGCCCATAATCCTTCTGCAGCCGAGGCTTTGGCACTTTCCCTGGATTGCATTTTACCGCAACGCGGCAAGGTATTAATTTGCGGAATGGTGGATGATAAAGATGCAGAGAATACCTTGAAGTATTTAGGGAAAAATACAGTTGCCTGTATAATAACACGGCCGGATGGCAACCGTAGTAAGAATTGGAATAGACTTACCCGACAATTTGCCGGGTTGTATCCTGATATTCCCGTTATAGAAGTTGAGGATATAATTCAGGCTATTGAACAGGGATTGGCCAGGCTGATAAACGATGAATATTTATTAATCACCGGTTCTTTCTATGTTTTAGACCAGGCCCGGCTACGATTTACCGGCTATTAAGGATTTCTTAACATATTATTAACAACGGCAGCTTAGCAATGTTTGTTATAATTAGTGCAGTTGATTAACGGCTTATTAAGGAGGTATCCCAGTGGGGATAAGATTAAAACCCAGAGATGACAAGTTTTTTTACTATTTCAATCAATTGGCGGATGCTATTTTGGAAGCTACCGAAATTATGAAACTTTTTTTCCAGGATTCCAGTGAACCGTTTAAAAAGCTGGACAAGATTAAAGCAGTTGAGGAACGAGGGGACCAAATACTGGCTTCAGTAATGAATCGAATCAATAATTCTTTTGTCACCCCCTTTGATCGTGAAGATATTTTGTTATTAGCCAGGGAATTAAATAATGTTCTCGATCATATTCAGGGAACTATGGAAAAAGTAATTATTTATAAGGCAGGAGTCCCCAAAGCAGAGTATGTTTTGAAAATGGTTGAAGTACTGGAAGAAGCTGCCCGGGAGATTAAAATAGCAGTAACTGATCTGCCCTATGTTAGAGAAAAGCACCGGGAAATAGTAAATTCATGTGAGAAAATCCGTAACTATGAGCACGAAGGAGATGTGCTGTATCGTGAAGGCATAGCAGAGTTATTTGAGAATAATGACAATGTTATTGAAATCATTAAATGGAAGGAAATATACGAACATTTGGAAACTACGCTCGATTACTGTGAAAATGTAAGCAATCTTATCAAGGGAGTTACTGTAAAATATGTTTAGTTTGGGTCTAGTAATCGTAGTAGTTATATTAGCTCTCATTTTTGATTACATTAATGGTTTTCATGATACTGCCAATGCTATTGCCACCTCAGTTTCAACCAAAGCCCTGTCTCCACGCAATGCCATTCTTATTGCCGCCAGCCTGAATTTTATGGGTGCCTTAAGCGGGACGGCTGTGGCTGCTACTATAGGAAAAAGCATCGTTATGCCGGAATTAGTTACTCCACTGGTTATTATTGCTGCTCTTATCGGAGCAATTTTCTGGAACTTGTTTACCTGGTATTTTGGTATACCCAGCAGCTCTTCACATGCTTTGATTGGTGGTCTTACAGGTGCAGTTATTGCTGGTTTTGGGGCAGCCCAGGTTAATTGGCAAGGTTTTATTAAAATTTTCAGTGGTCTGCTTATTGCTCCGGTAGTTGGTTTGATTGTTGGAAGTCTGTTTATGACGGTACTGTTCTGGATGTTTCGAAGATCATCACCAGCCAAGACCAACCAGGGTTTTCGTAAATTACAAATTTTATCTGCCTGTATGGCTTCATTTGCTCATGGTTCCAATGATGCTCAGAAATCGATGGGTATTATTACTATGGTACTGGTAGGAGGAGGATTTCTGACCACCTTTAACGTTCCTTTATGGGTTAAAATATGTTGTGCGCTGGCTATGGCAGCCGGAACTGCCATGGGAGGCTGGAAGATTATTCGTACTATGGGAGGAAAAATATTTCGTATTGAACCAATCAATGGTTTTGCGGCTGACTTTACCTCTTCGGTGGTTATTTACTGTGCCAGTCTTATGGGAGCACCAGTCAGTACTACGCATGTGGTATCTTCTTCAATCATGGGGGTAGGGGCCGCCAAACGATTAAAGGGGGTGCGATGGAACATAGCCCGGCAAATTGTAATTGCCTGGTTCGTTACCATACCATCCGCAGCACTTGTAGCAATGCTGTTTTACAAACTGATAAGTTTCTTTATATAATATCAGTACTCTTTCTAATAACGAGAAAGAGTTTTTTTATAAAAATAATCGAGAAAAATTTCACGTTAGTGGTACAATGCTATTATAGGTAATTATTTCTAAGGAGTGGGGTTTTTGAAGGTTTATAAGATACCTGAAGCCACGGTGATGCGATTATCTATCTACTCCCGCTATTTACATCAATTACTGGAAGATGGAGTTAATACTGTAGCCTCGGGTGATATTGCATCAGGTGTAGGCGTCAGCTCAGCGCAGGTAAGGAAAGATCTGGCTTATTTTGGCGAATTCGGCACTCGAGGTGTTGGGTATAAAGTTGAAGAACTATATGGACACTTGATGAAAATTCTGGGTCTGGATCAAAACTGGAATGTCATTATTATCGGCGCCGGGAAACTAGGTAGTGCTCTGGCTCTGTATAAGGGATTTGAGGATAGAGGCTTTAAAGTCACTTCCATATTGGATGTAGATAATAAACGTATTATGAAACAGATTGGTGATGTGACGGTTGAGTCTCTGGATTTATTAGAAGAACGGG
>JAAYBS010000079.1 GCA_012718855.1 Syntrophomonadaceae bacterium | reverse complement strand
CTACGGTAAAATTGATCCGCTGAACATTGATGAGTATATTAATGCCGGTGGTTATAAATCATTGGAAAAAGCTCGCTCCATGAGCCAACCGGACCTGATTGACGAAGTAAAAAAATCAGGCTTGCGCGGTCGTGGCGGAGCTGGATTTAATACCGGTACCAAATGGGGCTTTTCCTATAATACCCAGTCTGATCAGAAGTATGTAGTCTGTAATGCTGATGAAGGAGAACCAGGCACATACAAAGAACGCATTATTATGGAAAATGACCCGCAAAGTCTGCTGGAAGGCATGGCTATCTGTGGTTATGCCATAGGTTCCGACAAGGGTTATATTTACTGCCGTGGAGAATATCCCTATGTAGTAGAGATACTGAATAAGGCTATTGATCAGGCCAAGGCCAAAGGCGTACTGGGCGATTTTGATATCGAAGTTCGTATGGGTGCCGGTGCCTATGTATGTGGTGAGGAAAGTGCCTTAATCGAATCTATTGAAGGCAGTCGGGGTGAGCCTCGTTTTAAACCGCCATTCCCACCGGTAATCGGATTATGGGGCGAACCGACTATAGTAAACAATGTTGAAACCTTTGCCAATTTGCCTGCCATTATTGAAAAAGGTGCTGCATGGTATGCGGGAATTGGTGCATCAGCATATCCGGGAACCAAGGTTTTGACCTTAACCGGTGATATTAATAACCGTACGGTAATCGAAGTACCTACCAATACAACTATCCGCAAGGTAATATTTGATTACGGCGGTGGTATGGCCGGTGGCAAGAAATTCAAGGCTGTTCAGATTGGCGGTACCTCGGGAGGGTTTATACCCGAATCATTGCTGGATACTCCAATTGACTTCAATTCTATGGCAGCCATTGGTGCTACTCTTGGTTCAGGAGCAGTTTTTGTTATGGATGAAACCAGAGATATGGTAGATGTAGTCGAGAAAATCGCCAAATTCTTTGAACATGAGTCCTGCGGAAAATGTACACCCTGCCGTGAGGGTACCAAGCGCATGCATGAAATGGTGGCACGTTTCAAAGCTGGCCAGGGTAACTCTGATGAAATGGACAGAATGGAACGTCTGGGCACGGTTATGTCCACAGCTTGTCTGTGCGGATTGGGTCAGGCAGCCCCTGCTCCGGTATTAACCACCCTGGAACATTTCAAGAGTGATTATACTGCCAAGTTTATTTAGAGACTGGGGGATTGGGTTACCTCTATTCCCAGGATAAATAAAATTAATGATTAAGTCAGGTTTAATTTTTAAACCTGACTTTTTTTCAAGGAGTAACCAGGGGACTTATGCCCAGACATAACCTTATGGATTAAGCTGCATTAGGTTAGGGGTTTATGATTAAGACCGCGCGGGTCCGGTCTTCAGTCGTGTAATAGCCAAAACAGGTAACATTCTAATTACTGTAATACTATTGCGCTTTCAAAAGTTAGTTGACTCTAATCGCCTTTATCCCCCTTGCTTGTCTTAACCATAACCCCCTATCAACTATGACCAAACAGGGAGACGGTTCTGGCTGTTGGATAAGGCACTATAGTATAATAGGGAATATTCAATATATACTGGAGGATGAAGTGCTTGGCTGATAACTGTATTTTAGATATTGCTGCAATAGATGATATCGACATGATGCGGGAATTATGGGCATCTTTACCGGGTCTGGGATTAGGACCGGGTGATGATAAAGCTGCCATTACGGGCTTTATAATGAGAAATCCTCATACCTGTCTGGTATTAAGAAATAATGGAAAAATTATTGGAACGGTACTGGGAGGATTTGATGGTCGCCGGGGTTATGTTTATCATCTGGCGGTCAAACAGGATTACCAGCGTAATGGTTACGCAACCTTACTGTTGGAGAATGTTGTGCAGGCACTTAAGAATGAGGGGGCCGGCAAGATTCACCTGCTGGTATTCCGTGATAATTCAGCAGCGCAATCTTTTTATTCTGCCTGCGGCTGGCATTTGCGTGAAGATATTAATATATTTTCTTTGCTTTAAGGATAAAATAAATGACAAGTACACAGAATGCATGAAAAAAAATATGGCAAACAGAGAAGTATAGTATTAAACTAATCAAGGGCCAGAAATTGGAGAGGTGGTATAGACAAAATGAAAGCAGATCGTGTAATTATTATGGGAGCGGCCGGAAGGGATTTTCATAACTTTAATACTTATTTCCGTAACAATCCGGCTTATGAAGTAGTAGCCTTTACAGCTACACAGATTCCAGATATTGAAGGCAGATTATACCCGCCAGGATTATCCGGACCGGCTTATCCGCAGGGTATACCTATCTTTGCTGAGCAGGACCTGCCTGAACTAATAAAAAAATATAAGGTTGATCAGGTAGTATTTGCTTACAGTGATGTTTCCCACGAATATGTAATGCATAAGGGGTCCCAGGTGCTGGCTTGCGGGGCTGACTTCAGACTTATGGGACCAAATACTACTATGCTTAAATCAAAAAAACCGGTAGTAGCGGTAACTGCAATCAGAACCGGCAGCGGTAAAAGCCAGACTACCCGTTATGTAGCTGAATTACTGACTAATGCCGGTAAAAAAGTTGCAGTTATTCGTCATCCGATGCCCTATGGTAATCTGGAAGAGCAAATTTGCATGCGGTTTGCTTCATATGAGGATTTGGACAAATTTAAATGTACTATTGAAGAACGGGAAGAATTTGAACCGCACATTGACATTGGTATGGTAGTTTATGCCGGCGTTGACTATGAAGTTATTCTGCGCCAGGCTGAGGAAGAAGCTGATGTGATTCTGTGGGATGGTGGTAATAATGATTTGCCCTTTTACGAATCAGATATTCACATTGTAGTAGTTGACCCGCACCGGGCAGGCCACGAAACCAGTTTCCATCCGGGTGAAACCAATCTGCGTATGGCAGACATTGCTATAATTAATAAGATTGATTCAGCTGATCCGGCCAAAGTTGAGACGGTAAAGAAAGCCATTATGGACAATAATCCCGGCGCAACTATTATTATGGCAAATTCCCCTATTACGGTTGAAGACCCTGAAGCCATAAAGGGTAAAAAAGTACTGGTAGTTGAAGATGGGCCTACCCTGACTCATGGAGATATGGCTTATGGAGCCGGAGTAATAATATCTCAAAAACTAGGGGCTGAACTGCTTGATCCTCGTCCTTATGCAGTGGGAAGTATCAAAACAACTTTTAATAAATACAATCATTTGTCTAATTTGCTTCCGGCTATGGGATATGGTCAGACACAGATTGAAGAACTGGAAAAAACTATTAATGACTCTCCAGTTGAAGTAGTGGTTATTGGTACTCCCATTGATTTACGCCGGATTATGAAGATTGACAAACCAGCTGTTCGGGTGCGTTATGATTTGGAGGAAATTGGAGACGCAAAGCTGATGGAATTACTTTCTAAAATCAGATAATATTGAGTAAAATTAAAGTAACATGCGAATTTACATTGACTTTGCCAATATCACTTGTTCCCGGTGATATTGGCAATTTTGTTCTTATTTCCAGGGTTGGAATAATAATTTAGCATACGGTATAATGTATACAAGAGAAAATAATTAAATAGAGGAAACAGGCTGGAGTTAACGACAAGCGTTTCAAGATTTAAAAGCCGTTACAATGCCTTGAATATCTGTGGCTCTAGAAAGGAGTGGTGTTCATGACCGTTGCTATGACCAGATATGAAAAGCAATGTCAAAACGAAAGAAAAAGACACATTGCAGTTTCCCAGTGTAAGATATGTAAGTCCATAATCGGTAGTAAGGATTATATTACTTTTGAAGAAAGATATTTTCACGCTCAGTGTTTAAAAAAGGAGGACAGTAAAAAGTGATATATAATCAAACAAATGGCGCCTGTCGTAACTCCAGCTTAACTGTATATTAAAAACCTCTTCAGGATAGTATCTTGAAGAGGTTTTTTTATGGGGTCTTATTAACTTAATTCTTAAAGTTATAAATAAATTGTAAATCAATATAAACCAGTTTGGGTAAATAAAAATTTTGGAGCCGTTGACGAAGCATGGCAGAAACAACCTGCGAAGGCGAAGCGTCGAAAGGGGGCGAGCCCCACGGACGGGGCGAGAGTGACGCCCCGCACGGATGCGGAATCGGAGCGTCCCCCTAAAGGCGCTAGACAAACAGTAGCACCCTACGGGTACCAATGATGCTCCCCGGCACTCAGACCGATCGTGAACCGGGTTAGCGGTAAATTACGCTCACTGAGTGCTGGGTCGCCAATAAGGTTGGTGTTTCCCATGCGTAGGCCTGGCGACAGAATATTTATTTCACCCAAACAAGCACATTATACCTTTTGCAGTGAAACCCAAGAAAATATTTGGCTGCCAGAATTTAATTATGGCCATATAATTAAAATTAGGATTAATTTTTCAGGAGAAATAGATGATGGCTAAAACCAAATTAAAAATAACTGCCAGAAAAATATTGTTGATAACTGCTGGGTTGCTGGCAGGCTTTATAGCTGGTTTTATTATTGGCGGGCAATATCTGACCGAGTATCGTTATAATAAAGAAGCAGTTTACTGGCGGCAAATGGGCTATGAAGATGGTTACCGCCAAACCATGAAGAATGGTTTGGAGGAAATGTTGATATCAGCACAAAGTGGTCAGTTAACCAGGGAAAAGCTGCAGGAAATATGGAGGTAGATACTATGGTCGCTACGGAATCAGGCCCGGGGAAAAAGCCCTCCTGGTCGAGAACTTTCAGCATCGCCCTGATTATTGGTTTTATGTTGGGTCTGTATTCAGGTTATACTGCACTATCCCCTATGGAAGATGATTATGAGTCGGTATATTTTGACGGTATGAGTGAAGCAGAATTTGATGCAAAAACAGAGGGAAGAAATAAATACCTCCCTCTGTTTGAACAACAGCAACTGGATATCAAGTTTATACAAGATGCTTTTAATAAACTATAAATAAATTTTATCAGCTTACGATGTAATACTTACTGTGCGTGTCTGTTCATTCCACTCAACATTGTAGCCCAATGCCTGACTAACAAAGCGCAGAGGAACAAAAGTACGGTCATTATAAATTAGCGCAGGTACATCCAGGCTCTCAGTCTTGCCATTTATTATGGCTGAACCCTCACCGGGTTTAATAATTATTTCGATATTACCTTTTTTAGCAGTTATGGTTTTAGTATTCCCATCCCAGTCTACAGTAGCACCCAGATTTTCAAAAATAACCCGCATGGGAACCAGAGTGCGATTTTGATATAACATAGGTGGTTCCGGTTGAGGGTCCAATCTATTTAACGGTATGTTATTTAATAATATATTTATATCATTTGCTATCATAGGTGGTTCCGGTTGAGGATCCAGTTTATCCAGAGAAGGTGGAGTAATTGAAATATTTGCGCCATCCGTCATAGGTGGTTCGGGCTGAGGATCGAGAGCATCCAGGGGAGGCCGTTTTATAATTATGTTAGTTCCAATATCAGACATAGGTGGCTCAGGTTGTGGGTCCAGCATATCCAGAGGCGGTCGATTAATGATTAAACCATTATTGATTTCAGGTGCCGGCGGTTCCGGCTGGGGGTCCAGTTTATCAATATTTAATTTGGTACCCGAATTGATATTGTTATTCGTGATGGGTTGAAGATTAGCAGCCAGAGCATATTGGGGCAGGGTTACAGCCAGAGTAAAAATAAATATAAATGTAGTCAGGAAAACTATTTTCCGATCCATTACAATCACCGCCTTAAAATTGTGTAATATTATTTTAAATTATGGAAAGAATTTCATCAATTACTTTTATATAGTTGGTTGTACTCTCCTATCCCAGTAGGTTAGGTTATTTACCGGAGAGCTTAAGAATGGCTTTTATTTTATTTACCAAACCGCCTCCAATCATCTGATCGGCAGTTTCAATAATGCGTTTAACCAGAATGAGAATATCTTCTTCTCCTGCCCAGTGTTTTTGCACCAGGTAAGGGTCAGTTTCGTTAATCATCATATTCAACACCAGGGCGGTGATAACTAAATCATCAGTGTATCCCAGAGGCCCCAGAATTCCCTCGGGGATTAAATCAATCGGACTGATAAAATACGCCAGGGCTATTCCCAGTTTGACTTTAGTCTTACGCGGCACTTCGGGGTCAAGCGTAAGCTTCCATAATAAATGGAATAAATCCGGGACAATTAATATATATTCAGTCCATCTATTATCCTGCCCTTCTCCAGAGCTCGCCCATTGTACAACTTTTTTTCTTAAACCTTGATAGAAATCCCTATGCTGGTCATGCATATATACATTCCTCCTGACTATTGGTTTAGTTTAACCTCAAAATAGCTTACATTGACAGGAAATTAATCCCTGCTTAAGGTGAAAAAATATACTTAGCTATAATAAAGACAGTCTTTACGATTAATTTACAATATATGCATTTATTCGTGTTAAAATGATAGTAAATATTTAGCGGGGAGGTAAAATTATGAGCGATAATTTTGATCATGAATTACAGGAATTAAAACGGGAAATACAGGAACTAAAGGAACAACTATCTAAAACCGGACAAAGCGGACAACAGGATCTTAAGGATTTTGGCGGACGTTTAATCAATCAGATAGAGGATATGCTGCGTTCTTCTCTCGATAAAGCCAAACAACCGGTTGAAAAAGCGGGAGACTATTCCAAAAATCTAATTGAAGCCGGTGAGAAGAAAATAGAAGAGAAACCACTGGTCAGTATTCTGGCCGCTTTTGGAATTGGTTGGCTGGTGGCTCGTTTGATGGAGCGGAAATAGTGGTTGCAGATAGAATTACCAATATAATTATCAGCCTGATGGAATTGTTTGAAGCAGAAATAGCTTTATGGCAGGAGAATTTATTCCGTTTGGCTTTTGCAGTGGTGCTATTACTGGTGGGAGGGTTGATGTTGCTGATAGCAGCAGGTTTTCTCCTTGGAGCCATATATTTGATTCTACAAATCTGGAT
>JAAYBS010000078.1 GCA_012718855.1 Syntrophomonadaceae bacterium | reverse complement strand
GACCGTAAGGTCGATTACCTCAATCAATTCATAACCATTTATTAAAGGAGGAAAGAAAATTGTTAAAAGCAAGAAATAGAAAACTTTCTATGATATTAGTTCTTGCCATGCTGATGACCATGTTCGCAGGGCTAGGAACTGCCAGTGCAAGTAGTACTTATACAGCTCTAAGGACCCAAAATGTGAGCGAGATTAATACTACTTTAAATAGTCCAAAAATCCAAGTGGATATTGCTAATACAGCCGCTTTAAAAGCAGGCGATTTAGTCACTATTCATCTTCCATCGCAACTAGAGTTTAAGAATGATCCAAGTGGATATACTGACGCAAGATTAACATTCGATCCAGCCGGAACAGAAATGGTGGTATCGGTAGTTTATGCCGCGGGCCAAGCTGTGGGCACGGTTAGTACTCCTAGTTGGTCTAGTGCTACGAACGCAAACATTAAGGTAACAGCTCCCCAGTATCTAAGTTCAAATACTTCGGACGCCAACCCGCTATATGGAATTGTTGGGGGGAGTCCGAAATTTGTTGCTTATTCAGTTGGTAATAATGCATTAGAAATTAAAATTATTAACCCCTCTGGGTTTGATGGTGCAGGTAGACTTTATATTGACTTCCTCGATGTAGCAGTTAACAATACTATCGATGGCGACATGGTAGCACAAATTGTTGCTCCATCTACATCTGGATTTAGTTCTGGTCTAGTTACATTTGGTAAATTTATTGCCTCAGGCTCTGGCACAGTTGCAACAGTAAAGAGTGTTACAACGATGGGCGATGCCCAGAAAACAATTGAAACAATAATGATCCAAGAAACTGTTAAAGGGACTATTAAAGCAAGTGACAAGCTCAAAATTAAATTACCCACAGGTTACAAATGGGTAATTACCGGTGATACTGCTGTTGTCCCGCAATGGGGATTTCTTGATAAAGCCTTCACCGTGGGTACATTGGAAGATGGAGGTAGAACTTTTGTTATTAACACTCCTGCAGCTATTAACGCTACGGAGGAAGGAAGATTGTATGTTAATAATTTAGCAATTCTTCCAAATGCTAGTTCCTCGAAAAAAGGCGAAATAGCGGTTACTATATCTGGTGCGGGTGTGACTACTCAAGATTTAGTGGTTGCTAATTCTGTAGATTTTGGTGTTAATGTTGTCGAAAATAAGATTGCCGAAGTTAGAGCCGGTTGGGGAGAGACTGAATTAGGTTCATTCTTTATTGAAGAAACTATTGCAGGATCTATTATCCCTAATCGTACTGTTAAGTTAGCATTACCTTCCGGTGTAAAATGGGATACAAATGTAACTTATATCAATGCTAAAACAGAAAAAGGAACTAACTGGGCTACAGCTGCTGGTGCTGTTTCAGCAGTAGATAGTACTGGTAGAGTTCTAACTTATACCCTTGGACCAGCGTTAACTGGCTCTACTAGCAAAGTCCTATTTGAAAAGATTAAGGTGAAAATCAGTCCAGATTTTACTGGTGACATTGAGGTAGATGTTAGTGGTACAGCTGGAGTTACTGGAACAGTTAAAGTTGCTGAAGTGCAAGCTCCGATAACTGTTGAGATTGAAAAAGCAAATGACATTATAATTGGTGCACAAAATCAAGAAATCGCTAATGTTAAATTAATTGAACCTGCTGCAGAAGCATGGAAATCAGACCTTACAAACAATAAAATACAGTTGAGGTTACCGGAGGGGGCATCTTGGGCTAAGACTCCTTCAGTTAAAGTGGTCGAAGGTGACCTAGAACTGGATAAAGTAGAACGAGACGGTCGTGACTTAAGCATTATTTTAGATGCAACCAGTGCTAAAGCAAGCACTATTGAACTGTCAGACATCTATGTTACTACTAATAGAACTATTCCTGAGGGTGAATTCAAATTAGGTGTTGTAGGTAAAGCCAATGCACTAAATGCGCTTACTAATATGGCTGCTGCAACCGAATTTGATATTGCAACTATTGCCTCTGTCGTAATAGCTAATTGCGTAACTCCTGCTCCTACCGATGGAACTGTTGGTGCATCTGCTGGTGAATTCAGAATTGATTCCAACATCTATTATGTAGCTGGTGTAGCGAAAGTTATGGATGTAGCTCCTTACATTAAGGGCGACAGAACTTATGTACCAATGCGTTATTTAGGTGAAATCCTTGGCGCAGAGGTAGTTTGGGATGATGCTGCTCGCACCGTAACTCTAACTAAGGGTGAAGATGTAGTAGTATTCACTATTGGCAGCACAACCTACACCGTAAACGGTGAAGCTAAGACTGCTGATGTAGCTCCAGAAATTACTAACGACAGAACTATGT
>JAAYBS010000077.1 GCA_012718855.1 Syntrophomonadaceae bacterium | reverse complement strand
TCAGCATTCCTATAAAACATGTTCTTAGGAATTTTTTTATTAACCCGAGCTTTTTCAGGAACTTTAATTATATCAATAATAGTCTCCTGCATTTAATCACCTTACGATCAAAAAGCTTATCAATTCAAAATCATCCCGGCCACTTAATTTTTCATCCAGGATTCTGGTTCCACCTAGCGAAAATATCGATTCCAGCCCTTTTTCTTCTTTAATGCCGATAACGCTATTAACAGCGTTTTCGAGTAGATCGGAATATTTACGCATCATTGCACCATCGTTTGTTTCGTGGTTAAATTCCGCACATAATTCTTCGTAAACCGTTTCTTCTCCAGCACATAGGCCCTTATATATATCCAGTATCTTTTTAGGCTGGGTATGAGCATAATAGATTTGGCCGTCCTCTGCCATATAAACCAGATAATAGGGATGCAAAGAATTGGCCTGCCGTTCTATTGCGCTTTCTACAGATTGTTTTAGGCAGAACAGGACCCCAGGAACTGCTTCCTCTTGCAGTCTGGGCTTGATTGGAACCAGAGCATGCAGGCCAGTAGTGGCTTTTTCGAGTTTTCCGGGATTGGTTTTTATGTAACGAATCAAATCCATGCGGAAATCATCGAGGGTCAAATCAGTAATTGATATACCCCCGGACAGATCTTCCATATCAAGAATTCTATTTTGTAGCTGTTCGAGCTGTTTACGGCGATATTCCAAATCGTTCATGAGTTCTTTTTCTGTAAGTTTGATTAAATTTTCCTCTCCAGTAGCAGAAACATCCAATAATACCATGCGATTTGAAACACGAGCCTCCAAATTGATATATTCATCTAATTCAACATTAGGCCAAAAATTTACCAGCTGGACTCGATCATTCTTAGAACCAAGTCGGTCTATGCGGCCAAAACGTTGTATGATGCGGACTGGATTCCAGTGAATATCATAATTACATAGATAATCACAATCCTGTAAATTTTGGCCCTCAGAAATGCAGTCAGTAGCGATAAGAATATCTATCTCATCTTTCAATTCTGGAAATACTTCCGCTCGCGATTTAGATACTGGTGAAAAACTGGTAAGAATAGAATTATACTCTCGTTTAATCCCTTTTAGATTAGTTTGACCCGCTGTAGTGCCAGTTACCAATGCGGAATGTATGCCATATTTCTCATAAGCCCAGGAGGCAATATTTTCATAGATATAATTGGCTGTATCAGCAAAAGCAGTAAAAACCAGTACTTTTCTATTGCCATCATTAATATAGTTTTTTTGTTTGTCAGCAATGATAGATTTGAGAATTTTAAGTTTTGCATCACGGTTAACATCAACTCTATTGGCCATATCATAAAGATATTGCAGTTTTTCTTGATCCTCTGCCAGATCCTGATTAAGGCGTATCAAATCTAGGTCATGTAATAGAACTTTAACCTTATTACCAAGTAGCAAATCTTCATATTGGGGATCATCTATGTCTATCTCACTAATATCAGCATCTTTAAAATATTCCTCGCTCTGGTTGTTTATTATATCCAAGGTAGCATTAACGTTGTTTAACAGTCTTTCCACAGATAAACAAAAAGAGTTAACTGAGCTTTCGAGTCGTTTAAAAAGATTAATTCGAATTAAGCCGGTTAGACTTAACTCACGGTCAGTCTGACGAAAAACGGAACTCTGTAATTCAATATCATATAATTTGCTATAATCTTGAGCTCTTTCGGGTAAGACATAACTTAATGGTTTATAAAGGGAAAGATGTAGTTTACGAATCAATGTATTTATTGCCTTCAACTCAGGAAATTCATTATTCAGGTCAATATCAGCCTTTATGCTTATTGGGTTAAGGCGTTTGGGGAAATCTCCAATATCATCAGTCTTATAATATTTTTGAATATGCCGACGGCTACGGGCTATAGTCAGCGTATTCAAAAGGGTAAAGTAATCAAAATTCAAAGAATCCAGAAGTCCTTCGGTAGTTCTACGGTGGTCGGGTAGTTCAGTCCAGCGCTTGAAACGCTTTTGAGCTTCTTTTAGAGTTATTTCAATACTTTTTATTCCGGTAGAAGTATATAAAGCTCGGTCGTTTCCTTCTGTAATAAAAGCAATCTGATTTTTCAGGTCATTCATGCGGTTGTTTACGGGTGTAGCTGATAACATAAGTACTTTAGTCTTAACACCCGCTTTAATAATATGCTGCATTAGTTTTTGGTATCTGGTTAAACGTCCCTTTACGGGAGGGTTGTTTCTAAAATTATGTGACTCATCGATTACTACCAAATCATAGTTGCCCCAGTTCAATGTTTCCAGGTTAATGTCCCCCGATTTACCAGTTTCTCGGCTAAGATCGGTATGATTTAAGAGATCAAAATTAAAACGATCCTGACTGAGAATATTGCGCCGGTCATTGACTGTGTATATACCCCAATTTTCTCTGAGTTTTTTAGGAGCCAGTACCAAAACGCGAAGATTTTTTAATTCGTAGTATTTAATTACTGCTAATGCTTCAAATGTTTTTCCCAAGCCAACGCTGTCAGCCAGGATGCAGCCTCCATGCGATTCAAGCTTATTAATAGCTCCTATAACACCATCTTTTTGGAAATTATAAAGCATGTTCCATATACGAGTTTCTGCAAAACCTGTACGCTGGCTGAGAATATCATTTTCGTCCATACCTTCAACAAATGATTTAAAAATATTGTATATAGTAACGAAGTATAAAAACTCCGGGGAATTCTCAACGAAGAGATTTGAAATAGTCTCTAATACCTGGGCTTTAACATCTTCAACCATATCAGGATGGTCCCAGATTTCATTAAACCAGCTTAGTAGTTCTTTTATATTTTCAGATTCATCGGTTACGATATTTAATTCCATATTGGAATGGCCTTTTAAGCCGAGGCCGCTAACTGTAAAATTAGAGCTTCCTACAATAGCGGAATCATTTTCGTTCGGGTTTTGCATAATATAGGCTTTGCCATGGAGAAAATCCGGTTTTACCAGGGATCTTATTTCAACCTTTTGCCTGATCCATTCGGCACACTCCAGGGCAATGCTTTTCTGGGTTAGGCTGTTCTTTAATTTAATCTCAATACCTGTTCCGGATACAGCATTTTCTCTTTGGGTTTTTTCAATTATAAATTGACGGTTTTCTTTGAGGTTATCGTTCTGAACAAAGGTCGGTTCACCAAAAAGGAAACGCAGCTGTTCAATCTTATTTAGCTGATCCTTGAGTTCGTTATAAGCGTAAATTGTAAAATAAGCTGATA
>JAAYBS010000076.1 GCA_012718855.1 Syntrophomonadaceae bacterium | reverse complement strand
TTGCTGTGTCTATTTAAAATCAGCGATAATCTGCGAAATCCGCGTAATCAGCGTCTATCAATCGTAATTGGATTGGTTTTTGCGTGATGGTATGATTATAATAGAATCCTTAACAGGTATTTAATGAAAATAGGTGACTGACATGGGCGATTTTGTTTTACATTCTGATTATAAAGAGCAGGGGGATCAGCCTCAGGCGATACAGGAACTGGCCTATAGTTTGAACCAGGGAAACCGGGAACAGACTTTGTTGGGAGTGACCGGTTCGGGAAAGACTTTTACAATGGCACGCATTATTGCTGAGGTTCAGCGTCCCACTTTGGTGATGGCACCCAACAAGACATTGGCTGGTCAGCTGTATTCGGAATTTAAGCAGTTTTTTCCCGAGAACGCGGTAGAATATTTTATCAGTTATTATGATTATTATCAGCCGGAGGCTTATGTCCCGCAGACTGATACTTATATAGAAAAAGACTCTTCTATTAATGATGAGATTGATAAGCTGCGCCATTCAGCTACTGCATCGCTGCTGCAGAGACGTGATGTGATAATTGTGGCCAGTGTTTCCTGTATTTATGGTTTGGGCGCACCGAAGGATTATTATGAAATGGCAGTTTCATTACGGCCGGGTACGGTTATAGCTCGTGATGATGTATTGCGTCGGCTGGTCTCCATTCAATATGAGCGCAACGAATACAGTTTCACCCGGGGTAATTTCCGCGTTCGCGGCGATGTGGTAGAAGTTTTTCCCGCATCCACCGGAGAAATGGCGATTCGTATCGAGTTTTTTGGTGATGAAGTCGAGCGGTTGGTAGAGTTTAACCCGCTGACTGGAGAGGTGTTGGGGCGCAGACTGCATGTCATGATATTTCCGGCTTCCCATTTCGTAACTACCCGCGATAATATGCTGAAAGCTGCTGATCAGATTGAGCAGGAGCTGGCTGACCAGATTAAGTTGTTTAAACAGGAGGGTAAGCTATTGGAGGCACAGCGAATTGAACAGCGAACCCGTTATGATCTGGAAATGATCAAGGAAATTGGATATTGCAAGGGAATTGAGAATTATTCCCGCTATATAACCGGGCGGGCACCGGGGGAACCTCCCTATACGCTGATAGATTTCTTTCCCTCCGATTTCCTGTTGTTTATAGATGAGTCGCATATTGGATTACCGCAGATCCGGGGCATGTATGCCGGTGACCAGGCACGTAAACAGAATCTGGTGGATTTCGGATTTCGTTTGCCTTCGGCCCTGGACAACCGCCCGCTGCGTTTTGAGGAGTTTAATGAAAAACTGAACCAGGTGATTTTCGTCAGTGCTACTCCCGGGGATTATGAGATGGACAGAAGTGTTGTGGTAGCCGAACAGATTATTCGCCCTACCGGATTGGTTGACCCGATTGTAGAGGTAAGACCGACGGAGAATCAAATTGATGATCTGATGGAAGCTATCCGGGAGACGGTTGCCAAGGGTTATCGCGTGCTGGTAACTACGCTTACGAAGCGCATGGCAGAGGATTTATGTAATTATCTGCTCGATGCCCATATGAAAGTGCGTTATATGCATTCGGATGTAGAGGCCTTGGATCGCCTCGAAATTTTACGGGAATTGCGCAGCGGGGTATTTGATGTACTGGTAGGAATTAATCTGCTGAGGGAAGGCTTGGATTTACCGGAGGTAGCTCTGGTAGCTATTCTTGATGCGGACAAGGAAGGTTTTTTGCGTTCCGAGCGTTCTCTGATTCAGACTATTGGACGGGCAGCCCGTAATGTTGATGGACGGGTTATTATGTATGCCGACCGGATTACCCCCTCCATGCAGGCGGCCATCGGGGAAACCAACCGACGTCGCGATAAGCAGATAGCGCATAATGTAGAACACAATATTACTCCTGAGAGTATTAGAAAGGCAGTCTATGCTGCCATTGAGACTACCATAGCGGAGGAGCCGACGGAATATGATGTCGCTGCATTTCAGCAAATGCCGCGCGAAGAGCGTGAGCGTCTGGTCGGAGAAATGCAGGCAGAAATGCAACGAGCCGCTGAAAATCTCGAGTTTGAACGGGCTGCTGAGCTGCGCGACATGATTCGTGAACTGATGAGTCCTCCCCCGAAAAAGAGTCGTAAACGTCGTTAGTGATGCAGTTATTAATAAGGAGAAGAATAAGTGAAAGATAGAATATTTGTAAAGGGTGCGCGGGAGCATAATTTAAAAAATATTGACCTGATTATACCCCGCGATAAACTGGTAGTTTTCACCGGGGTTTCCGGTTCAGGAAAATCAAGTTTGGCTTTCGATACCATATATAGTGAGGGACAGCGTCGTTATGTGGAGTCACTGTCGACTTATGCCCGTCAATTTCTGGGGCAGATGGATAAGCCGGATGTTGATTATATCGAGGGTCTGTCACCTTCCATTTCGATTGACCAAAAGGCCGGTTCCAATAATCCCCGCTCGACGGTGGGCACAGTTACAGAAATCTATGATTACCTGCGCCTGTTATTTGCCCGGGTGGGTAGACCTCATTGTCCCTATTGTCATCTACCTATAAAGCGGCAGACGATTGACCAGATTGTGGATACGCTGCTAGCCTGGGAGCCGAATACGCGCATTAAAGTCCTGGCTCCGGTATTACAGGGGCAGAAGGGCGAACACCGCAAGGTGTTAAGCAACCTGTTCAAGGATGGGTTTGTACGCGTAATAGTAGATGGATATGAATATACGGCTGAAGAAGAAATTAACCTGGATAAAAATAAGAAACATGATATCAGTGCAGTGGTGGATCGTCTGGTTATTAAGGAAGGGATTCGCAGCCGTCTGGCTGAATCGCTGGAACTGGCTTTTGAAATGAGCGAAGGCACGGTCGGCATTATTCGATTGCATGAGGACGGCAGTGAAGAGCTGCTGATGTTTAACCGTGATTTTGCCTGCCCGGACTGTGGTTTCAGCCTGCCGGAATTAAGTCCGCGCATGTTTTCCTTCAATAGCCCGTTTGGGGCTTGTCCGGAATGTGATGGGCTGGGTGAAAAGCGGGAAATTGACCCGAATCTGGTGCTGAATATGGAGAAGAGCCTGGAGGATGGGGCGATAGTTCCCTGGTCCAATAATTTTCATACTTTTTACCGGCAGATAATGATGGCTATGGCAGAGAAACATAAGATTCCGCTCGATAAGCCTTTAAAAGAATTAAATAAAAAACAGATTCATACCATTTTATACGGGAATGGGGATGAACGGTTTAAACTTACCTACACCAACTCCTATGGAGAAACCAGCAGTTTCCGTTCCAGTTATGAGGGGATAGTTAATAATCTCAGCCGCCGTTATCAGGAAACCAAATCAGATGCTTCCCGGGAAGACATAGAACGTTATATGACTTCGACCCTGTGTACTAAATGTGAGGGCAAGCGTCTGCGGGAAGAAGTTTTGTGGGTACTGGTGGGAGGTCAGTCCATTAATAACCTGACTTCACTGTCGGTGCGTGATGCCCGGAATTTTTTTCAACAGTTGGATTTGAATGAGCGGGAAGCAGTTATTGCCCGCCAGGTTATAAAAGAAATTAGTGAACGCTTGAACTTTTTGATTGATGTGGGATTGGATTATTTGACTCTGGACCGCTCAGCCGGCAGTTTATCCGGTGGAGAGGCCCAGCGGATTCGTCTGGCTACCCAGGTAGGTTCCAGTCTGGTCGGAGTGCTGTATGTGCTGGATGAACCCAGTATTGGGTTGCACCCGCGCGATAATGACCGTTTGCTGGCTACGCTTAAACGCCTGCGGGATCTGGGCAATACCGTAATCGTGGTGGAACATGATGAAGATACTATTCGCAGTGCGGATCATGTTGTAGATATCGGACCTCGGGCTGGAGTACACGGCGGGGAGATTGTTGCTCAGGGAACCGTTGAGGAAATTTTAAAGAGTGAGCATTCATTGACCGGTCAGTATCTCTCCGGTAAAAAGGACATTTTAATACCGCAGCAGAGACGCGAGGGCAACGGCCTGAATGTGATTATCGAAAAGGCCAGTCAGCATAATCTGAAATCGATAGATGTTGAAATTCCTTTGGGCAAGATGGTGGTAATAACCGGGGTGTCCGGTTCCGGTAAGAGCACTCTGGTAGAGGATATAATTTATCCCGGTTTGATGAAAAAACTGCATGGGGGGCGTCATCGTCCCGGGGAACACGGCGGGATAAAAGGGGTTGAAGCGATTGACAAGGTAGTAAATATTGATCAATCGCCGATCGGCAGGACCCCCCGTTCCAATCCGGCTACCTATACCGGAGCTTTTGACGGTATTCGGGAGATGTTTTCCGAAACGGCCGAATCCCGTATCAGAGGATACAAACCGGGGAGATTCAGTTTCAATGTACGGGGTGGCCGCTGTGAAGCCTGTTCGGGTGACGGGATAATAAAAATTGAGATGCATTTCCTGCCCGATGTGTATATTCCCTGTGAAGTTTGTAAAGGAAAACGCTATAATCGGGAGACTCTGGAAGTTAAATACAAGAGTAAAACCATTGCCGATATTTTAGCCATGACGGTAGATGAAGCCGTCGAGTTCTTCGAAAATATTCCTAAAATATACCGCCGGTTAAAGGTACTGCAGGATGTAGGTCTGGGATATATTCAATTGGGGCAGCCGGCTCCCACTTTGTCAGGAGGCGAGGCTCAGCGCGTAAAGTTGGCTACCGAACTGTCCCGCCGCTCCACCGGCAAAACTTTGTATATATTGGATGAACCTACTACCGGTCTGCATAAAGAGGATGTTAAGCATCTGCTTACGGTCCTAAACAGATTGGTAGATAATGGAAATACAGTGCTAATTATTGAGCATAACCTGGATATTATCAAGTCGGCTGATCATATAATTGATTTGGGACCTGAAGGTGGAGAACAGGGCGGAGAAATAATTGTAACCGGTACTCCTGAACAGGTAGCAGTTTGTGAGCATTCATATACAGGCAGATATTTGCGTGAGGTACTAAGGAGCAGATAATGGATAGCGTATCTGAGGCTGGTTTGAAAGAGCGTCTGAAAAATGTACCGCTGAAACCGGGGGTTTATATATTCAAGGATTCAGCCGGAACCATAATTTATGTAGGTAAGGCTAAAGCCCTGCGTAATCGCATGCGCTCATATTTTCAGGCGCCAGATCGTTTGCATCCCAAGGTTCGGGCGATGATGAACCGGGTGCACAGTTTCGATTTCATAGTTACTGATACCGAGGTTGAAGCTTTGATCCTGGAAAACAATCTTATCAAGGCTAATCAGCCCCGCTATAATATTGACCTGCGTGATGATAAAACCTACCCCTGGCTGAAAATCACCGTTGCGGAGCCTTTTCCGCGTATTCTGATTACCCGGGAGAAAAAAGACGGGGTGTCCATGTATTTTGGTCCCTATACGGATGTTGGCTCCTTGCGGGAAACTGTGCGTTTGCTGACTTCTATTTTTCCACTGCGTACCTGTAAAAGTTTTAAAACCGGACAGCGAGCCTGCCTGAATTATGATTTGCATCGCTGTATGGCCCCCTGTAAAGGTGAGGTCTCTGCTGACGAGTACCGGCTGATGGTAGATAAAATAATTGCTTTTTTACAGGGGGATAACCGGGCTATTCTGAAACAGAAGGAAGAGGAGATGAAACAGGCGGCCAGTGATTTGGAGTTTGAGAAAGCCGCCCGCCTGAGGGATCAGATAACTGCCATTAACAAATTGGCAGAAAGCCAGAAGGTGGAGTTGGCCAGACCGCTTAATCTGGACATGGTTGGTTTGCTGCTGGGTGAAAAAGAAAGTCTGGCTCTGGTATTTAAAATCCGCAGCGGGAGAATAATAGCCAAAGATACTTTTTGGCTGAATCGGGTATTTGAGGAAGATGAAGGGGAGTTGGCCGGGTTTTTCCTGCGCCAGTATTATGCAAATAATAACGATATCCCCGGGGAAATTATCATCAATGTTGCTCCGGCTGATCAGGATTTAATCAAAGAATGGCTGAAAATAGAAACCGGTCGCAGCGTAGCGATTAAAGTGCCCCAACGGGGGGAGCGCAGAAAACTGCTGGATATGATGATGGAAAATATTCGTTTGCTCTGGGAGGAGAAACACGACCAGGATGCACGTGCCCGCGAGTTATTAATGCATTTGGGCCGGGTGCTGGATCTGGAAATATTGCCGCAGCGTATAGAGTGTTATGATATTTCGCATCTGGGCGGTGACGAAACCGTGGCTTCCATGGTGGTTTTTTGTGATGGCCTGCCTTATAATGCCGGTTATCGTCGTTTTAAAATGAAACTGGACCGCAATGATGATTATGATTCCCTGCGTGAGACGCTGCGCCGCCGGTTTACCCAGGCACGGGCAGGTAATCCTGCTTTTTTACCGGAACCGGATTTGATTCTTATTGACGGAGGTTTGGGGCAGGTTAATGCGGCTAAAGGAGTTTTGGATGAAATGGGCGTTGATATTGCCCTGTTCAGCCTGGCCGAAAAGCGGGAAGAGATTTACCGTCCCGGAACAGGTCAACCTTTGGTACTGGAACGCCGTGATGAAGCTTTGAAGCTATTGCAGCGTATTCGTGATGAGGCTCACCGGTTTGCCATTGAGTATAATCGCCAGCGCCGGTCGAAAAAAATGACGGTCTCAGCTTTGGATAATATTGAAGGTATCGGCCCGGGGCGGCGAAGAAATCTGCTCCGGCATTTCGGCTCGTCAGCCAGGATAGGGGAGGCATCTGTCGAAGAATTGGCAGCAGTTCCCGGCATGAATCGTGCGGTTGCGCAAAAGGTATATGAATATTTTCATACCTCCGGTGGATTTCCCGGGAAATAAATCGAAATAGAGAAAAAAACATGTTAAAATACAAGCAAATAGATAGGAGATGAGGTTCTTAATTTTTTAGAACCTGACTATACCTGACGGTTTTTTATTATTTAAGCTTAAATCAGGTTTTACTTATTTAGTTTTTGTATACATTTAGGAGAGGAGGAGTTTCTATGCAGGGTTGGTTAATTAGATGGGGGTTTAATATTCTGGCACTGGTTTTGACGGCAGCTTTATTGCCTGGTTTTAAGCTAACTATTTGGGCAGCCGTAGTGGGTTCCATATTCCTGGGGATTATTAATGCAGTCATACGACCTTTGCTGATTATACTTACTCTACCGTTGAATCTGGTGACTCTGGGCTTATTTACTTTTGTAATCAACGGATTTATGTTATGGATTACCTCAGTTACTATTCGCGGTTTCCAGATTGATAATTTTGGCTGGGCCATACTTAGTGCGTTGGTATTAAGTATTATGAGTTTCTTGATCAGTTTCTTTATTGAAGATAAACTATTTCGCTTACGTTAAGTAAGATTGATTCTACTGCAAAAAGGTATAATGTGCTGGGTCGGGTAAATAAATATTTGTCGCCAAGACTCCGCATGGGAAACACCCACTGCTTGTCTAGCGCCTCCAGGGGGACGTTCCGATTCCGCATCCGTGCGGGGCGTCACTCTCGCCCCATCCGTGGGGCTCGCCCCCTTCCGTCGCTTCGCCTTCGCAGGGTGTTTCTGACATGCTCCATCAACGGCTCCTACATATTTATTTCACCCTAACCAGGTTTTTGCAGTGTCATCAAGATTTATTACCCTAATTATTGACAGCCGGGCAACAGCCCGGCTGCTTGACTAAGTTTGCACTGGAGGAACATATTTGTGCAGATAAAAATGGTAGCTATTGATTTGGATGATACTTTACTGACCGGTGACCTCAAAATATCCCCTCTGTGTATCCAAATGATAAGGCAGGCTCAGGAGTTGGGGGTTATGGTTACTCTGGCTACCGGGCGTATGTATCGTTCCGCTTTACCTTATGCCCGGCAAATTGGAACTGATATACCACTGATTACTTATCAGGGGGCTTTGGTAAAAAGCTCAAATTCGGAAACGGTGTCTTATTTTAAGCCGGTTCCGGAGCAGGAAGCCCATGAGGTTATGCAGTATTTCAAACAACAACAGGTTCATTTTCATACTTACATTGATGATCAATTATGGCTGGAGAAATTAACTGATGAGGGTCAGGCTTATGTGGATCTGGCCGGAGTTGAACCGCAAATCGTGGGTGATCTGGCTAGAGCGATTAGAGGCAGGCAGCCGATGAAGATTCTGGCGGTTTCACATAATGAGCGTTTGATACTGGAAATGGAAGAAGAGTTGAAGACCCGATTTGCAGGCAAACTTAATATTATGCGTTCCAAACCTTATTATCTGGAAGCTATGCATAATCAGGCCAATAAAGCTGATGCGCTGGAGGTTTTGGCTTCTAATTTAGGTTTTAAACGTGAAGAAGTCATGGCGGTGGGCGACAGTTATAATGATTTGGATATGCTCACCTGGGCAGGGATTGGCGTGGCCATGGGTAATTCACAGGATGTTGTCAAGCAGGCGGCTGATTATGTTACTCTCAGTAACGAGGAAGAGGGAGTGGCTGAAGCCTTAAGAAAGTGGGTAATTGAGCCGCGTAAACATTAGTTGAGTAAATGACATATATTGGGAATAGATGGTTTTGGGGCAATTATCCATTAATTGCCAGCAAAAGTTTATTGGGCAAAATGCTTAATTATAGCGGTTCATATGCTAATAGAAGATCGCGGCTAAGGGTAAAATAAGTTAGTTGAAGTATGATGAAAAATAGAGTTGATTATGTCATTCTGAGAGCAGCGTCTCGGAGTTGTAATAAGTATTTGCCTGGTTATGATATTCGGCTAAAACATATATTTATGTAAAGAGAGGGCAGTGAGATGAGCCCGGTGGTAATAGCAATTGATTTGGGGGCTACCAAGACTCTGGTAGGGGTGGGCAGAACATCAGGTGATCTGCTGGCCCGGGTACAGTTTCCTACACCAATTCAGGGCAGTCCTGAATTGGCCGTTAATGAGATGGTATTAAAAATCAGGCAACTGCTAGCGGAGAATAATATAGCTGACGACCAGGTAAACGGGGTAGCGGTAGGAGCGCCGGGGCCGATATCTTATCCGCAGGGCATAATTTATGACTCACCCAATTTAGGGTGGCAGAAATTTGCTTTGCGTCAGGAATTGGAACAGCGTCTGGGATGGCCGGTAGTAGTTGAACATGATGTGGCCATGGCGGCGTTGGGCGAGTTTCATTTCGGGCAAATGAAACGTTATCCCAATCTGTTGTATGTTACTTTGAGTACCGGTGTGGGCGCCGGTATCATTATCAATGGAGAGCTTTATCGGGGTAGTATCGGCGGCGCCGGTGAAATAGGCCACATGGTAATTGATCCCCATGGCAGGCTGTGCAATTGTGGCCGAAGAGGATGCACAGAAGCCATTATTTCAGGAACGGCTCTGGCCATACAGGCCCGTGAATTAGTGGAACAGGGGCGGGCAACCTACCTGCAATCCCTGGCCAAAGACGGGGTAATTACTGCAAAAGAGATAGCTATAGCTGCGCGTGAGGGAGATAGTGATGCCTGCCGGCTGCTGGCACAGTTTCGAGAGAATTTGCAATTAATTCTGGCCAATCTGGTGCATATTTTTAATCCGGATATTATAGTATTGGGTGGTGGGGTTGTGCAGGGAATGAGAGATTTATTTTTTGAGGGTATTGAGGAAGAAGTCAGAGCCCAGGTTTTCCCCATGCATCGCCCGGGAGTAAAAATAGAAGTTACCCGGTTGGGCGGGGACATTGTATTATACGGATGTCTGGCTGCCGGGGGAATATGGGGGTTTGAATAGTTAAAAGTAGATTTTTTGACGCAGAAGGACGCAGACCCTTCAGGCGCTGATTAACGCTGATAATAATTAGGAAAAAGGAATCAGTGTAAATCATAATAATCTTAAGTAATCAGCGTCAAAAATAATGTTGGAAAATCAAATTAATCAATCTTATTTTCATTCCTGGTTGCACCTCGCAGGGGGTTTTTGATATAAAAAGTTAAATATTCTGGTCGCAGGGTGTTTCTGACCTGTTACATCAACTCCTAAATATTTATTTAACTAAGCTGGGTTTTTGAAGTGGAATAAAGTTTTAAATAATAATTTGAACCGGAGGTAGTTTGATTTGAACGATATGTCAGCGGATACTATGTTGAGTTATTTATATGGGTTACCGGAACAGTTTGTTTCCAGCCTGGAAATGAAATTTGATTTTGTGGACCGCTACCGAAAGAATTACAGTAATATTGTAGTCTCCGGTCTGGGCGGGTCAGCCATCGGGGGAGATATTCTGCGTACCATGGCCCTGGAACAATGCACTGTTCCAGTAATAGTTAACCGTGATTATACTATTCCTCATTTTGTAAATAGCAGTACGCTGTTTATTGCTATCAGTTATTCAGGTAATACCGAGGAGACTATAAGTGCTTACAATCAGGCCCGCAGCCAGGGGGCGGAAATAATTTGTCTCACCAGCGGAGGGAAGCTGCAGGAGATGGCAGCTCAGGACGGGTTTGCGGTTATTAATGTGCCGGGCGATCTGGTCCCCCGCGCAGCAACTGGTTTCCTGCTGGCTCCATTGGTCATGTTCCTGGAGGATATCGGCATATTTTCCGCCGGAAGAAAAGCACTGCAGGAGACTGTAACTGTATTACAGCAGCAGCGGCAAATGCTGCAGCCGGAGAGCTCCCGGCCGGAAAATCAGGCGAAAGATATTGCCTCAAAGTTAAAAGGGGCCATCCCGATTATCTGGGGAGTATCAGGTTTTTCGGAAGCGGCTGCACTGCGTTGGAAAGCTCAGATTAATGAAAATAGCAAATGCCCTGCCTATTATAATGTTTTCCCGGAATTAAACCATAATGAAATAGTTGGCTTTGAATTACCGGAGGAGATACTGAAGAACCTGGTAATTATTTTGCTGCGCGATGATCAGGATCATCCACAGGTAAAAAAACGCATCGACATTACCTGTTCAATTATAAAGGAAAAAGTAAAAGACATTATTGAAATTCACAGTCAGGGGGAATCCCTGTTGGCCCGTTTCTACAGCCTTACTTATCCCGGAGACTATGCCAGCACCTATCTGGCCATGGAATATGGCATTAACCCTACCCCGGTAAAAGTAATTGACTACCTGAAAAAACAACTGGCGTTATAGGGTTATTGCCGGGGAGTTACCTGATAATCTGGATAAAGCAAAACGCTAAGGGGATTTTTCCGGCATTGTAGTTTTATCCAGTAATTGGAAATTCTTTGCATTATGTGAAGCTCATATTGTATACTAAAAGAGTCATAAGTTATGAACATGTTAACACTTGGTATTTAATTTTGCTGAAATACTTGGCGGGATTGATTGTGTGCTACCATAACCTTATGGCTTTTTTGTATCATGATATATTCACAAGATATGAAGCTGCTTTACCGCTATTTGTGAATGGTTAAATGGAAAGCTGTCCGTTGTTTAAAAGTGCCAAGCAGAGTTTGTCTCAAAAAGGATAGCAAGGCGGTGATAAGTTTGAAAAAACTTAGTCAGTTAAGTAGCAGGGAATTGAATGCCGTAGAGATGGTATTAAATGGCATTGAAGGAGCTATATTAATTGATGAAAACGGTATCATAAAAATCTTTACTGACCATTATGAATATGAATCCGGTATGGTTAAAACAGAGGTGTTGAATAAAAAAATTGATGAAGTATTCCCCACTACCCGAATGTTAGAAGTTTTAAATACGGGAAAACCAATAACGGCTGATGTTTGGGAACTTAATAACAAAGTCCGAATTGTTTCGCGCATTCCCATTATTTGTGAGGGAGAGGTTATTGGTGCCCTGGGAATCAGTATTTTTCGTTATCTTAATGAAGCCCGTGGATTTGCCACCCGGACGCAGAAGATGTTCTCCGAACTAAAGTACTATAAAGAGGAGATTAAACGCATTTACGAGGCCAGGTATTCCCTGGAGGCTGTTATTGGAAAAAGCAAAGAGATACTGGAAGCCAAAGAATTGGTTGGAACTATAGCTCCAACCAATAATCCGGTACTCATTTATGGTGAAACCGGTACCGGAAAAGAGTTGTTTGCTCATGCTATCCATCAAGAAAGTGCCCGCAGAGAAGGCCCGTTTGTACGAGTAAATTGCGCCGGTATTCCTGATAATCTTATCGAGTCCGAGCTGTTTGGTTATGAAGAAGGAGCTTTTACCGGAGCCCGTAAAGGCGGGAAACCTGGTAAGTTTGAGCTGGCCCACCACGGTAGTATATTTCTGGATGAAATAAGTGAGTTGTCCTGGGCGGCTCAGGCCAAGTTATTGCGGGCTTTGCAGGAAAATGAAATCGAAAGGGTAGGTTCGACTTCATTAACTTCGGTGGATACCAGAGTTATATCAGCCACTAACGTACCTCTCAATAAACTGGTAGCCGAGGGTAAATTCAGAAAAGATTTGTTTTTCCGCCTTAATACTTTCACTATAACCCTTCCTCCCCTGCGGGAGCATTTCAGCGACTTGCCTTTACTGTGTCAGCATTTTATCGATAATTACAACCGGGAAAATGGAACCAGAGTTGAAGGTATAAATGATGAGGCTTTGCAACTGCTTACTACGTACCACTGGCCCGGTAATATCCGGGAACTTAATATCGTTATAGAAAGGGCCTGTATAGATGCCCGGAAAGGAATTCTTACCGTCAATAACCTGTTGCGTTTCAGCCGGTGGAATAGAAGCGGGCAAAATGCTATTGCTGAGGGACAAAATACCTTTGATTTAAAAGAAGCTCGGAAAATGGCAGAGAAAGCTGTAATTATCCGCGCTTTGCAGGCCAGTAGCAACAACCGCGGAAAAGCGGCCAAACTTATGGGAATCAGCCGCTCTGCCCTTTATAATAAAATGATGGAGCTTGGAATAGATTGAATATTATAAATTGCCTAAATAATTAAACCATTTGTCCAATATATTGGACATCAAAACCTGCCATAATTAGTACAGCCTAAAAATCTGTTCATTTTTTCTGACATTTCTTATTCAGGTATATATAGCAAAAGCGCAATAATAGCCCTCCCAGTAATTGGCACACTATTTGCAATTCTTATCAAGTGTCAGTTTTTAATAGGGAGGGTTTTATAATGGCAATGTCAGAGAGAAAGGTCAATTACTTAGACCAGTCATGGAAAGACGATTACCGGAGAAAGTTGCGCAGTGCTGAAGATTTGGCAGCTATGATCAAGAGCGGTGATATAATTCTGGAGCCTGGTGGTATTAATATACCCCACGATTTTCATGTTGCTCTTGCCGCGCGGGTAAAAGAACTTAACAATGTTACTATTTGCCTGGGGTTAGCCCTGAAGCTTTACGATTTTATGCAGCCGCAATATAAAGATCATATTCATATTGAAACTCCCTTTGTTGGACCCGTAGAAAGAATGCTTATTGAATGGGGTACGGCATCTTATGTTCCTCAGCATTTAAATCAATTGGGGCCCTGGCAGGAGAAGAAAAAGCCTAATGTTGTGGCCATGGTAGTAACTCCACCGGATGAAAACGGATTTTTCAACCGTTCCTGTTTTGGCGGCCTGGTTCCAAGGGAAGCCATTGCCAAGGGAGATACAGTTATAGTCGAAGTTAATCCTAATACCCCGTGGTTAGAAGGTGAAGATCTTTTGATCCACATTTCTGAAATTGATTATATTTGTGAAAGTGATGCTGAGCTGGTAGAAATACCAGATATACCAATAACCGAGGTTGAGCGGCAAATAGCGGCCTACATTGCCGATATGATACCTGACGGTTCTACCATTCAGCTCGGGTTGGGCGGGTTGGCCAATGCCATTGGTTATTTTCTGCTGGATAAAAAAGATTTAGGAGTTCATACCGAGGTGGTACAAAAGTCATTTATGGATTTGGTAAAAGCAGGGGTAGTAAATGGTTCCCGCAAAAACTTTCATCCGGGCAAGGTATTGGCTACTTTTTGTGTAGGTGATAGGGAGTTATGGAATTATGTGGACCATAATCCGGAATTTCTGTTTACCGAAGTCGCCTTTAATAACGATCCCCAGGTAATAGGGAGAAACGATAACCTGGTATCAATAAATAATGCGTTATGTATGGATCTGACGGGCCAGGTGGGTTCAGAGTCCATTCGCCATCGACAATACAGCGGGACTGGAGGTCAATTAAATTTTATACAGGGTGCGGCTTTGTCCAAGGGAGGCAAAAGTATTATTGCACTTAACTCAACCTGGAAGGATAGTAAGGGAAATCTCCGCTCAAGTATAGTTCCTTTCATGCCTCCCGGAACTATTGTTACCACCCCCCGCACCGAAGTTGACTATGTGGTTACTGAGTATGGTGTAGTGAATTTGAAATATAAAAGGGTTTCTGAAAGGATAAACGCTATGATTTCGATTGCTCATCCCGATTTCAGAGATCAACTGAATCATCAGGCCAATCGTTTTTGGAGGGGATAAGCCCCTCCATAATATAAATAAGGAGGGGATTCATTGTCTACTTATTTAGAGGAGTACAAGCGTAAACTCATAAGTCCAGAAAAAGCAGCTCAACTGGTTGAATCAGGTGATACTATTGAATACGGTATGTTTGCTACTAAACCGATCGATTTCGATTATGCTCTGGGTCAACGCGCCGGGGACGGGTTGGAGAGGGTTATGGTCCGCGGAACTGGTACTGTATTACCCGTGCCGGAAGTTATTAAAAATGATCCGGAGCAGAAAAGTTTTCAGTATTTTAGCTGGTATTTTACTGCTATCGATCGAAAAGCGGGAGATTTTGGACTGGCCTGCCACTGTCCTTTTAATTATCATGAAGCCACTTTGCTGGCTTATAGTCCGGACTTTTCCCATGCCTGGGCTGATGTCTGGGTAGCGCAGGTTTCGCCTATGGATCCATCCGGGTGTTTTAACTTTGGTCTGGGTAACTCCCACAACCGCGGAATTGCATTAAACAGCAGAATTGCCATTGTTGAAGTAAATCAAAATATGCCGCGTTGTTTGGGTGGGAGTGACGAATTTATTCATATCAGTGAAATAGATTATATTATCGAGGGCTCCAACCGACCAATTTTTTCAGTACCTTCCGCTCCCGAACCGAATGAGGCAGAACAGAAAATTGCCAATTACATCGTTGATGAAATCCCTGATGGTGCCTGCCTGCAATTGGGTATTGGCACTCTGCCTAACCTTATAGGTAACCTGATCGCCGATTCTGACCTTAAAGACCTGGGTATCCAGAGTGAAATGTTCTGTGATGCCATGGTACAAATGTACGAAAAAAATAAAATTACCAACAATATGAAGGCCAGTAACCGACATAAAAGCGCCTATTCTTTCTGTCTTGGTTCTCAGGAAACTTATGACTTCCTGCATGAAAATCCTCGTTGCGCTTCTATGGCCGTATTTGACGTAAACAGCCCGTCTGCCATTGCCGCCAATGATAACTCCATTTCCATTAATAATACATTGGAAATTGACTTGTTTTCCCAGGTATGCTCTGAGTCTTACGGTTTGCGCCAGATATCGGGAACGGGTGGACAGTTGGATTTTGTGGAAGGTTCCTTTCATTCAAAAGGGGGTAAAAGTTTCCTGGCTTTCACCTCCACTTTCCAGGATAAAAACGGTAATCGCCACTCCAGAATCAGACCCCTTCTGACTCAGGGGGCGATTGTTACTGTCCCCCGAACTGTAGTGCAATATGTCGTCAGTGAGTATGGTAAGGCTAATCTAAAATCGCTTTCTGTCTGGGCGAGAGCTGAGGCTTTAATAAATCTTGCTCATCCTGACTTCAGAGATGAGTTGGTCGAAGCGGCGAAGGAAATGAAGATCTGGTCCCGGACGAATCGAAAATCCTTTTAGGATATCTCCATATAAAATGCCTGAACAGGCTAATTAAGGATTATTTAAGATACTATCCGCATAGGATAGAGACGAAATTTTAATTTGGGAGGGATCAAGTAAGTGAACTGGATGGAGGAATACCGGCAAAAATTGGTTTCGCCCCAACAAGCGGTTAAGCATATAAAATCAGGGGACTGGGTTGATTATGGTTTGCTCTGCGCTCAGGTTAGAGTCCTGGATGAAGCTTTGGCTAATCGTAAAGATGAATTAACCGATGTCAAGATAATGAGCATGCTGACTCTTTCGCCTGCCAGGATAATGGAGTCTGACGTTAAGGGAGAAAGCTTTATTTGGAATTCCTGGCATTTTTCCACCCTGGACCGGAGACTATTAGATAATGGAACTCCGGCATATTACACCCCCATGCGTTATTCAGAATTACCCCGCTATATTCGTGAAGAAATAGAACCTATTGATGTTTCCATGCGTCAGGTAGCCCCTATGGATAAACATGGCTACTTCAATTTCGGACCCCAGAATTCACACAGTAAAGCAGTTTGTGATCGGGCCAGGATAGTTATCGTCGAAGTAAATCAAAATCAACCCCGGTGTCTGGGAGGTTACCACGAAGCTATCCATATTTCAGAGGTAGATTATATTGTTGAAAGCGATAATCAGCCTTTGAAGGAATTAAAGAACCCTGCCCCTTCCTCAATAGACCTGAAGGTAGCGGAATATATAACCGATGAAATCATTAATGGAGCATGTATTCAATTGGGAATTGGAGGTATGCCCTGCGCAGTAGGCAGTATTATAGCAGATTCTGATCTTAAAGACCTGGGTTGCCATACCGAGATGCTTGGCGATCCTTACTTGAAAATGTATCAGGCGGGAAAGCTGACTGGACAGAGAAAGGCAGTAGACCGGGGAAAATTAACTTATTCTTTCGCCCTGGGCAGCCAGGAATTATATGATTTCATTGATGATAACCCTCTGTGTGCCAGTTACCCGGTTGATTACACCAACCGTACTTCTATAGCTGCATTGAATGACAATCTGATAACCGTAAATAATGCTATTGAAGTAGATATTTACGGCCAGGTATCTTCAGAATCATTGGGTTCCCGTCACATAAGCGGCACCGGAGGACAGCTTGATTTTGTTTTGGCCGCTTACGAGTCCCGCGGCGGCAAAGCATTTATATGTCTATCCTCTTGTTACCTGGATAAGGAAGGAAAGACCAAATCTCGAATTGTACCAACATTATCTCCGGGCAGCATAGTAACCGACCCGCGCACTGTAGCACATTATATAGTTACTGAATACGGTAAGTTTAATTTAAAGGGTAAAACGGTATGGCAAAGAGCTGAGGGTTTAATTAACCTGACACATCCCCAATTCCGTGATGAACTTATCGCTGCTGCCCAAAAGCAGGGAATATGGCGGCGTACTAATAAAATTTAGGGTTACATGACGGATATCAAACAGCAGGTAAGAAGTATCCTGAAAAAACTTCCTCTTTTTAGGGGAAGTTTAATTTTTATGCACCCACCTGACATTTATCTTATAAATTATTTTTAGTCGCATATAGAAGTAGTAAGGTACTTTGTTTAAGTTAGAGGAGAATAAAGAGAATCTTCTTTTGTCCTCCTCCAGCAAAGTACATAGTTATTTTAAAGAAGGTGTCAGCATGGTTAGAGGTCGTCAGGAAACGGAGACTAATAATCGGGATGACAGATTATTTCATTCAGGGAAGAAGGTTGTTGAGTGTAATGTCCATGCAGTTTGTCTGAATTGCGGGTATGGCAAACAGGGTAAATGGAAACCCTTGTCGCCGAAGACTTTATGCCCCATGTGTGGAAGCCTTAAAAGGGAAAATGTTCAATCGTAA
>JAAYBS010000075.1 GCA_012718855.1 Syntrophomonadaceae bacterium | reverse complement strand
TGAACCAATAGGCTATGACAAGGAAGGCAATGAAATTTCGCTGATTGATATTCTTACAACTGATAATGAAATAGTTGATATTGTAGAGGCTCGTATTCAGGAAGAGAAAATTCGTGAAAATATGGGAGTATTATCCCGTCGTGAACAACAGGTGATCGAGATGCGCTACGGTTTGTTCAGCGGCTTGAAGGAAACCCAGCGGGAAATAGCTCGCAAGCTGGGAATATCCCGTTCTTATGTATCCCGCATTGAAAAGCGGGCTCTTAAAAAGCTGATAAAGGAACTCAGGCTGGAAGCGTAACCGGTTTTTTAAACGCTTATCGAAGATAATTAGGTTTTAATAATAATAGGTTAGGCTGCGTTATATAACTTTATTATGATTAAATGAAAACCAGCTACATTAATGGAGGAATATGACAGGAATTGGCGAATATATACAGCGGTGATGCTAGTGATGAGTGTAGATAAGCGCTATATTGCTGTTGCAATTATTCTGCTGTTAATTACTTTTGGGGCGGGAGTAAAGTATGGGAGCTGGAATCAGCAGCAAGCTGAGCCTGACGAGATTATGCTGGAAGAAACCCCGCCAATAGCGGAGGATTTCTCTGCGAAAGAGAATGAAGAAGTTCAGGTGTATGTTACCGGTATAGTGGAAAGACCAGGTGTATATCGCCTGACTGCTGAGTCGCGTATTAATGAAGCGATTGCCATGGCAGGCCCTTTACCTGAGGCTGACCTGACTTATGTTGATATGGCCCGTAAGGTTCAGGATGAGGAGACGATTATAGTTCCTGCTAAAGGCGAAGAAATACCGGTTATGGGTTCATCTATAAACCCCGTTAGTGTATCGGCAGTTAATTCGCATGGCAAGTTGAATATTAATAAGGCAACTGCAAATGAGTTGGACGAGCAATTAACCGGGATTGGTCCGGCTCTGGCACAGCGCATAGTTGATTATCGTAATGAGAATGGCCCTTTTAAACAGATAGAAGATATAAAGAATGTAAGTGGTATAGGTGATAAAAGATTCGCTGATATTGAAGCGGATATTACGGTAAGGTAAAGTAGATTGGAAAGAATCTTACGAAAAATATGGCCACCGACATCAATTTGGTTTGCTGCCTTTGTGTTGATGTCTATTATTTGTGTTTTGGTTTATTATCATATTTGGCCGGGATTATTTGTGATCCTGGCATTATTATTTTGGCTATTATTCTTTTATTCCGAATTAAGAAAACCGGCTGCAGGTATAATCATTTTTACTATTGTAATAGCAATGTATTTTCAGTTTTCCCTGCAACCAATACCAGCAGAACTGCCGGAAAAAACCAATGTTATCCTCGAAGGCAGGGTGGCTGGGCAACCATTGGTTAATGAACGCGGTACGCGCTTTGTTCTGCATACCAATTATAATGATATCCGCTTAAAACAAATTCAGGTAATTAGTCCAACCGAATTAGACATTCAAACTGGTGACAGGTTAAGAATCAAAGGTAAGTTAAAGGCTCCTTCACCACCTGGAAACCCGGGTGCATTTGATTATCCCCGTTATTTGTCCTATCAGGAAATTTATTATTTGCTGACGACCAAAGAGGGAGATATCCCTGAAATTATAGCAACTTCAGGATTTTATCAACAGGTGGTCAATGGAGTCAAATATCGGGTAGAGAGTGTTGTCAAATCGGTTTTAACTAAACAGCAAGCTGCAATTATGCTGGGTATGCTATTGGGCAGCATTGAATCAATTGATGCTGAACAATATGAAGATTTTCAAAAGGTTGGCATTGTACATGTATTTTCAGTATCCGGACTGCATGTAGGTTTCTTAATTTTACTGTCAGGCTGGGTTTGCTCTTTGTTAGGTGCATCCAAGCGTATCAAACTGTTAAGCGGATTGATTTTACTTTTTTTATACGGCAGCTTGATTTATTGGCCGGTAGCAGTAACTCGAGCCAGTATTATGGCAGCCCTGGGATTGGTTGCTTATTATTATGGTCGTCCCAACGACATTTTAAATAGTCTGGGTCTGGCGGGCATAATTATTTTGTTTATTGACCCCTATGCTTTGTTTCAGATTTCTTTTCAATTATCTTTTATGGCTACTTGGGGTTTAATCTATCTTTTTCCGATAATCAGATTGGTATTTCCCTGGCAAAATCGCTGGCTGGATCTGGCTCTTTTACCGTTGGCGGCAGAGTTAGCCGTCATTCCACTGGTTATTTATCATTTCAATTTGCTATCAGTAATTTCTTTACTAAGTAATATTATAATTACCTGGTTGGTTGGCGGAGCGGTAATACTGGGATTTCTGGCTTTACTCACCTGCTTTTTACCATTAATAGCTACGCTTTTTTTGTACCCGGCTGGATTACTTGCAACTATCATTATTAAACTGGTGGCGTTTATGGTAGCCCTACCCGGAGCTTACTTCTGGGTGGCTACTCCACCTGTTTACATAGTTGTACTTTATTATGCGGGTTTATGTATATTGATTTGGCAGATACGGCTTGCTAATAGCAATAAGATAGTTATGCTATCAGCAGCAGCAATTATGTCGGTGATGCTGGTAGTTGTTTTCTGGCCAGCCTCATGGCAGAATTGGGGGAGATTGGAGGTAGTTTTTATAGATGTAGGGCAAGGAGATAGCGCTCTTATCAAAACCCCCCGGGGCAAGTTTATTTTACTGGATGGGGGCGGCAGCGATTTCTCTGAAATTCCGGATCGCACCCTGATACCGTATTTGCGTCATCGTGGTATCAGACATGTGGATATGGTTATAAATTCACACCCTGATACCGACCATCTGCAGGGAATAGAACGGGTGGTGGAGAAGTTTTCGGTCGATTATGTGGCAGTTCCTAAACTTCTAAAGGATTCAGAGCGTTATAATACTTTGTACCAGCTTACGCAAAACAAAAGAATCCAATGGTTATTCCTGCAAGGTGGACAGCAAATAAATATTGAGCCAGGTGTGAAAATTAAGGTTCTGTATCCTGCTATAGAAAAGCAAACTGATGATAACGTTAATAATTTATCAGCAGTAATAAAGGTAGACTATAAACAGTTCTCTCTTTTAATGCCGGGTGATATAGAACAAGATGGCATTAAAAGGCTTATTGCTGATAAGGATATGGCAACAATTGTCATATTTAAAGTGCCTCATCATGGCAGCCGCTATTCACTGGTACCGGAGTTTTATCAGCTAATTAAGCCGAGATTTGCAGTTATTTCAGTGGGGAATAATAATTTTGGTCATCCCTCATCAGATGTGATTACAGTTTTAAAGGACCAGGGAACGATAGTATATAGAACTGACCTGGACGGTGCCGTAACTTTTATTAGTGACGGATATAAACTACAGGTTAAAAACTATAAAATATAAACAAAAAATAAATCTAATATTTTATGCGAGAGTTAATTTTATGAGAAAAATTGAATGGTTAATTTTTCTATTCCTCTGGGGAGGATTGAATTATTACCTGGGGTTGCGGGGATGGCAGTCTTTGGGTAATTTAATATCCGGTTATGAAATAATCTATTGGACGATTATAGTTTTTTTAGCCTCTGCTTATTTAATTGGCCGTTGGCTGGATTTAAATTATCCGGGTCAGGTAAGTGACACACTAACCTGGATCGGATCTTATTGGCTGGGTTTCTTTTTTTATGCCCTGCTTCTGGTGGTTTCACTTGATTTAATTCGCTGGTTGGATAACAAGTATGATTTTTTGCCAGCAATTTTTACCCGTTCAACCCTGACAGCAATTATGATTATTATTCTCCTTATGATCCTGTTGATAATTGGTACCTGGAACGCCCATCGACCCTTAATCAGACAGTATCAGGTAAATATCTCTAAAAATGCTCGGGGGATAAATAACCTGCATGTGGTAATGGTATCAGATATCCATCTGGGAAACATAATTGGCAACCGTCGTTTAACAAAATTGGTTAAGCAGATCAATGCCCTTAATCCGGAAATCATATTTCTGGTGGGAGATATTATTGATGGTGATTTACGTCCTTTTGAAAAAGAGGGCATGGGACAAACTCTGAAGCAATTAGAAAGTAATTGTGGAATTTATGCTGTGCTGGGCAACCATGAATATTATGGTGGTCAGTATAAGCAAATCATTAATACTTTAAACAGATGCGGGATTACGCTTTTACGAGACCAATATGTTTTAATTGAAGAAAGTTTTTATCTGGTGGGACGTGATGATAAATATAGTCGGAAGAGAAAGCCATTATCGGTTTTAATGACCGGTATAGACAGAGATTTGCCAACTATAGTAATGGATCATAACCCTATTGATATTGCAGAATCCTATATCAATAAAGTAGACCTGCATTTATCGGGGCATACGCATACCGGTCAACTTTCGCCCATAAACCTGATAACTGATAAAATATTTGACCTGCATTACGGCTATATGATAAAAGATTATCTGCATGTCATAGTTTCAAACGGTTTTGGAACCTGGGGCCCCCCAATTCGTATCGGCAACCGCCCGGAAATAGTAGAGATTTTCATCAGTTTTGAATAATTATCATTTAGTT
>JAAYBS010000074.1 GCA_012718855.1 Syntrophomonadaceae bacterium | reverse complement strand
TGAAATTCATGGGCTTTTTATAAATCCTGCTCAAAATAATTCTTCACGTTTTTCAATCCCCTTTTTGATATGTTTGACCGACAGAAACCCGCCCTCCCGGCCATATTTTACCGCCTGTATCTCGGCCATTACTGACAGTGCTATCTCAGAAGTTTTTTGCCCCCCCAGATCAAGACCTACCGGTATGTATACCCGGTTCATAAGTTCATCGTCAACTCCCAAGGCATTCAACCTGCTGAAACAAGCGGTAACTTTACGTTTATTGCCCAGTACACCGATATATCTGGCTGAAGAATTAATTACTGCCTGGATGGCGACATCGTCGTATTCATGATGATAACTGGCAATAACCACGCTGGTATTGGCATCTATTTCAATGCTGCCCAGATTTTCTGCTATATCCCCGAGGAGTAATTGCTCTGCCAGCGGAAACCTTTCCCGCGTAAGGGTGTCAGGCTGATTGTCAACGATTATAATACGGTAACCCAGATGAATAGCCATTTGATATATACTCAGGATCAGATTACCCGAACCGATAATAATAAGTTTTTCCTTGTGGCAAAAAACTTTAATAAATATTTCTGTTTGCTTGTTTTCGTAACTGAGAGATAATTTTCGTGATAATCCTGTACTCATTGATTTTTCCGCTTCTATTCTGGCCATTTCCTGTAGAGTTTCGTCTCCAATACCCCCGCCAATTACCTGCCCGTATTGATCAACCAGCATGTTGGCACCCGGTTGACCGTTCCGTAATAGGTTGGAAGATATAACTGTTACGAGCGCAATTTCCTCTCCGCAATTCAGTTTATCAGCTGCCAGATTTATAAGAGATGGTTTCAAATCCAATCACCTCGTTAGATTATTTAATTGAATATAGCTTATTAATAGACTTTAGTAAATTCAGTCCGTTTTTTCTCCATAGTCGTTAAATGTTGTTTTTGTTATGTATATTATTACATAAATTATAGGATGTGTTATTATGAGTGATGTCATAATGATTTATGTAGATTATTGGCATAAAGCGGATAAAGAAAGGGTATCAGGAGAAGTTCTTCCTGATACCCTGGAACAAATTTATTTGTTGGCAGCAGCTTCTCTTTTGGCAGCTTCCATTTGCTGCAGGACTTTGCGGTCCGGTTTACCAACGGCCGTTCGAGGAATTGACTCAACGAATTCCACCAGTGTGGGTACCTTGTAAGGAGCCAGTTGTGTGCGGCAGTGCTCAATCAATTCTTCTGCGGTCATGGTTTCACCTTCCTTGAGTGCCACAAATACTTTAACCGTTTCACCTCTTTTGGCATCAGGTACTCCTATGGTACAAGCCTCCATAACTTTGGGGTGGGCAAATACTACTTCGTCAATATCCCGTGGGTAAACATTGAAACCGCTGGCAATAATCATATCTTTTTTACGATCAACAATGAAAACAAAACCATCTTCATCCATACGTACTATATCGCCGGTATATAACCAGCCATCCCGCATAACAATATCAGTTTCTTCCTGGTTATTCCAGTATTCTTTCATTACCTGGGGTCCCCGACAGATTAATTCGCCTAATTCGCCACGTGGCATTACTTTGGTTCCCGTATCAATGTCTACTACCACCAGATCGGTATCAGGCCAAACAATACCGCAACTGCCGTATTTACGCAGTTTGAAGACCGGATTGACGGTCAGGATATTGATGGTTTCTGATAGTCCATAACCTTCAAGTATTCTTCCTCCGGATAAGCGTTCAAATTCTTTCATGGTTTCGACCGCCAGAGGAGCTGAGCCGCTGAATATTCCTTTTACCGAATTGACTTTGGATTTTTCAATGTCAGGGTGGTTGTTAAGAGCTATGATCATAGCTGGAACTGCAGCCCAAATGTTAGGCTCATGTTGATTGATGGCTTTAAGAATATTGTCCGGCATCGGCAGGGGGACCAATACTATCGTTCCTCCGGTATACAGGCAAGCATTAACATTACCGTTATAACCGTAGATGTGGTTAAGCGGGATGGCCGCCAGGGTTTTTATTTCATCAAAGGGCACCAGGGTAAAATTGGCGGTACACCAGGTAGAGGTTCTGATTGCCTGGGATAGCAACATTTTATTGGTAAGAACACAACCTTTGGGGACACCGGTTGTTCCTCCTGTGTATTGGAGTTTGGCGATATCTGAGCCCAATACTTCAATATCCGGTTCACTATCGTCAGCCCCGGCCATCAGTTCGTTGAAGTCATAAATATTTTCACCTTTTTCCACTTCGGCAGGGATTCCGGGTACCTGGAAAGCAATGACCCTTTTCACCGGTGAAGCCGGGTCTTTCATTATCTGGATGGCTTTATCCGCATAGGCTGCCATAACTATTACAGTTTCGGTTCCGCTGTCTTTAAACTGCAAATCAAGTTCCGGAACCGTATATAAGACATTGGATGGTACCTCAATGGCTCCAATTTTAAACAGAGCCTGCAGTGCAATTACATATTGCGGTAAATTAGGAGCCATTATAGCAACCCGATCACCTTTTTTGACTCCTAAATCCAGCAAGGCATTAGCTGTTCGCCGCGCCATATTATTAACCAAGCCGTAACTCAATTCAATATCGTTTATCAGCAGGTAAGGTTTTTCCGGATGAAGTTCTGCCCACTTGTTAAAATAGTCTTTCAGCGGAGTTTCAGGATAATCAAAATTTCTGGGCATTCCGTCATCATATAGAGATTCCCAGCGAGGTCTCCATCGAGCCAGATCGTCTTCAAAATCTTTCAGCCACGGTTTATTCATCTATTTTTCTTTCCTCCTTTTATTAATAAATTTAAATACCTTTCCCCCCTTTTTGAAATAAATTTTGATGTCTATTTCCCTACTGACATAAAAACTCATAAAAACAGGTTTTACGCTAGAAAAGAGAAATAGCCCATTAATCTTATTACAATGTTATTGTATTTTGCGAAAATTGGCAATTATAGAGCAAATTTGACGATATCCTTAATATAAAAAGGCCTCTGCTACTCAGCAGAGGCCTCTCATCTAATCATTGTTTATAGTTGACCTGGCCATCCATTTATACTAGCCAGCTTCCTGTTTATCCAATAAATCATGCAATATTTGGTTTACTTCTTCAATTTTATATGGTTTGGGCAGGATTCCACTGAATCCATATTCTTGGTAATCTGCCATAACGGGATCATTGGAGTAACCACTGGAAACGATTACTTTGGCTGCCGGATCTATTTCCAGGAGCTTTTTAACTGTTTCCTTACCTCCCATACCGCCGGCTATAGTTAAGTCCATCATTACAAGATCAAAGGGTTCATTTAAATGTCTGGCCTTTTGGTAAAGATTTATAGCTTTATGACCATCAGCTGCTGTACTGACTGTATAACCTAACCGTTTAAGCATTTTGCCAAGAGTTTCCCTGATTATATCTTCATCATCCATAATCAGGATGTTTCCCTGGCCACGCAGGGTTAAAGCACGTGAATTTTTTATCTCGACAGTCTGTTCAGGTAAAGCCGGTAAATATATAGTTACTGTAGTTCCTGATTCTTCTGCGGAACTAATATTTATATCGCCATCATGTTTCTTAATTATTGAGTAAGTAGTTGTAAGGCCTAAACCATGCCCTTTTTGTCTGGTGGTAAAATAGGGATCAAATACTTTATTCAGATGTTCTTCCATTATGCCGATCCCTTCGTCTTTTATAGTGATTTTTATATAGTCAGCCGGCTCAAGAGAAGGAGGCAGCTCCGATAAAGAGGTTACGTTTTCAGCTGATAAATGGATTATTCCTCCATCAGGCATGGACTGAACTGCATTAATTATTAAGTTATTAATGACCTGATTGATCTGTCCTTTATCAATTTCTACCGGCCATAGATCATCATCTATTTGATAAGCGCAAATTACATTTGAGCCTCTTAAAACAAAGCAGGTTGACTCCTGTAATAAGTCCTTAATAGAAGCAGTTTCTTTAATCGGGGCACCACCTTTGGAAAAGGTGAGTAATTGTTGGGTGAGATCTCGAGCTTGTGAAGCAGCTTGCTCTACTTCAGTCAAAATATCGACTATTTCATTATCAGCCTCAATAATCATTTTAGCCAGTGATACATTACCGCTGATAACGGTAAGAATATTATTAAAATCGTGGGCAATTCCTCCGGCCAGGATACCAATTGATTCCAATTTGCTGGCCTGCAGCATATACTCCTCCATTTTTTTGCGTTCAGTAACATCCACTATCATCCCTAGAATAGCAGGGCTACCTTCATATTCAATATTATCAGCATACAGATAACCCCAATGCTGCTGACCAAGTTTATCTTTATAGCGGAATTCATACGGGGTAATTATTTCACCAATTTGACGAGCCAATGCATTTTTCATAATCAGTTCCTGATAGTCAACATCAACCAGCTCCAAAGGGTTCATATTTAATAATTGCTCTTTAGAGAGACTGGTCATTTCTTCGAACTTAGAATTAACATAAAGGAGGCGACCGCCCCGATAAACGTAGATTAAGGCTGGGGCAAATTCAGCCAGCTTTCTGAAATTGGCTTCACTAAGCTGTAAAGCTTCCTTAGCCATTATTTGTTCATTAACATCACGGCCAACTGCCTGAATCTCAATAGGTATTCCATCTTTCAATATAGCCCGGCAGTTCCATTCCTGCCAGCAAATCTTACCATCCGCCCGCACAGCACGTAGAGTATGATTGTCTTCCAGATAATCCATACCCAATAAACTTAATTTTTGTAATATCTCACTCTGGTCTTCTTCATAAACCGGAACTACGAGGCTCTGGCCTATAAGTTCATCAGGTTCTTTACCAAAATAATTGCAGTAAGCTTCATTGACAAAAGTTATACTACCATCCGGTAAAGCTCGTAATACCAATTCAGTCTGATTTTCAATGATAGCCCGGTATCTGGCTTCACTGAGCATCAGTTTTAACTCTATCTGCTGCCGTTCCAGGATTTCCTGGCGCAGTTTTTTATTTACTAATAACAGCTCAGCAGTTCTTTCCCTGACTCGGAGTTCCAGTTTATCATGTGCTTTCTGCAGTGCTTCTTCCATTTGTTTGCGCTCGGTAATATCACAAAT
>JAAYBS010000073.1 GCA_012718855.1 Syntrophomonadaceae bacterium | reverse complement strand
CATTGCTGACCTCGACCTCGGATTGGTAGCGCTCTATCTGCTGTTTTAATATCGCGCTAATCTCTTCCGGTCTAATACTCATTTATGTGCTCACCCCTATCGATTAACTTATCTTTACTTGTTTCAGTTGTTCTTTTAGCATGTCCAGTCTCTTGGCTACGGTGGCATCTATGACCTGGTCTCCCATACGTATCTTTACTCCCCCGAGCAATGATGGGTCTACCTGTAACTTAAGCTGCACCGTTTTTCCGGTTGAAGCGGAGAGTTTCTCAGCCAGGATTTTAATATCTTCTTCTGATACTTCCCGGGCAGAAATCAATTCTGCCTTTGTTATGTTACGGGTTTCGTCAGCCATTACCTTGTATTCATCTACGATTAAAGCAATATAATTCCCGCGCCGTTTATCAATAATCATGGATAAAAAGTTCAAAGTTAAGGAAGATACCTGATCAGCAAATATTTTGTCTATTAATTCCTTCTTTTCCTTCGGTGGAATCAGCAGATGATCAAAATATTCCTGCAGGTGCTCAGTTTCCGATATAATCTGAACCACCTTTTCCAGTTCCTGTTGAAACTGGTCCACTTTACCGGCCTCCTGGGCTATGCTAAAAAATGCTTCGGCGTAACGCCTGGCAACACTTTTATTTAACATAATAGATCGCCCGCCTCGTTAACAAAATCTTTGACCATCCGCTTATGGTCATCTTCATTAATAGCTCTACCCAGTACTTTTTCTGCTGCAAACAACGCTAATGATGCTGCAGTATCCTTTAGTTCCATCTTGGCCTGCTCAGTAGCTGATTTAATCTCAGCATGGGCTTTATCCTTGATGTTTTGAGCTTCTTCCTGAGCTTTGGCAGTGATTTCAGCTTTTGCAGTTTCTGCCGCTTTGGTAGCCCGGGCAACAATCTCCTGAGCTTCCTTACGGGATTCAGTCAGGTTAGTCTGTGCTTCCTTTCTCATTTGCTCGACTTCAACTTTCATCTCTTCCGCATGTTTAAGCGAACCTTCTATGGTAGTGGAACGCTGTTCCAACATTGCATTAATAGGATTAAAAGCAAATTTATAAAGTAGTGCTAATAGGATAAAGAAGTTTACCGCGGTCCAACCGATAGCATATAAGTTGCCAAATTCCGGTGTTTTGCCTTCGGGTGCATCAACAGGCATTCCGCCCCCTCCAGATGCCATACAGACGGCGGTAAATCCAAGCACTAATATAGTCGTCAAAAGGAGCACTGTCAGGTAAAACCGTTTGTTTTTTAACACGGATGTGCTACCTCCAATCTCTTGAGCAAATAGTTTTTGGGGCAGCAGAGCCGTTGCATTAATCAGCAACTCTACCGCCCGCAAACTGTTCCCCTCGCATACAATTACATTTTACCTACCAGCATAAATGCGATAAGTAGACCGTAAATGGTCAGAGTTTCGATAAAAGCGAAGGTTATAAACATCAGGGTTCTTACATCCCCTCCGACTTCCGGTTGTCTGGCTATGGCTTCGATGGCCTTGCCACCTGCCATTCCCATTCCAACGCCGCCTCCGAGACCTGCTATAGATACGGCTAAACCAGCTCCTAATGCTATGCCCATTTTTTCCCCTCCTTTCATCAGTTCATCTGCACAATGTCAATAAAGACATTGTATTTATGGGTAAATTTTAATGACCCTCACCGGTAGCTGCAGCTATATAACTAGCTGATAGAATAGTAAATACGACTGCCTGGATAGCACCTAACAAGACACTTAGCCCCATCAATGCCATCGGAATAAAGAACGGTACCATGAAAAGCATGTAAGCGATAACCATTTCTTCACCAAAAATGTTACCGAATAGACGGACGGTAAGAGATAACGGATGAGTTACTTCTTCAAGCAGATTTAGCGGTAGCATTAGTGGATTAGGACTGATGAAATGGCCTAGATAGTGCATCCCATTTTCAGAAAACCCAGCGACATGCACTGAAAAGAAGGTAATTAAGGCCAGCGTCATAGTGACGTTCCAGTTACTGGTTGGTGGCTGGAAGCCTTCTATGCGTGCGGCCCCTGGTATGAGTCCGCTATAATTACTAAGCAGAATAAACAGGAAGAAGGTAGTGAGCACCGGTGCCCACTTCTTGGCGACATGCTCTTTGTCCATAAGCTGGGTAAAGAAATCGTAGGTCCATACAATTATCATCTCAAAAGCGTTTTGTAGTCCGGTTGGAACTACCTGCATGTTCCGGGTAGCAAAATACGCAATTAATCCAATAACAGCAATAATAGCCCATTCGGTTACAATTATATGGTCTACTGGTATCGGTCCTAAATGAAAATAGGTTGCATCCCACATCCCAAAAATCATTACTCTATTTTCCCCCCCTTCCTATTTTGTTGTCGTTCCGGTTTGTGCCCTCAAACCAGAGTAAACCTTCAATCAGAACCTGGTTGGTTCCGAATGATATCACCGTGAAGATTTACTTAATCGTCATCAGTGGTCCCTCTCCCCAAGTCCCCCGAATCAGATTTGGTGTCAAGCTTATCCCACATGGCTTTCATTCCGGTGGCAATACCGAACAGACATCCAATCACAGTAAGCCAGGGCTCTGTGTCAAAACGTCCATCCAGCCAACGCCCACCCAATATGCCTATGGCGACAGCAGCGGCAACCGTGGTAGCTAAATTAATAGCATCACTTAATGATCTTGCCCAATGTTTCTTTTTTTGCGCCATGCCCTCACCTTTCAGGATATAGCCAGCAATAACAGTATTCGTCACTAAAAGCTAAAATCCTTTTTTGTATTTTTTGAAATTTTTATAGCCCCGCTACACATATAAAAAAGATAATATTGAATATTATTATCAATATTTTACTCTGAACGGGTCGATAAATATCCTTTACGCTCTAATTTGCTCCAATGTTCCTTTAAGGAGGCCTCAATATCAATACCGAATTGTTCTTCCATTACAAACATCATCGTCACTGCAGTTTGAGCAACATCAAGCAATTCACGGGCAATTTCCCGGAAAATAGTCTCCTCATCCCAATAAATTGTTTCCCCGCTAAGTCCCCGGTATTTACCAATTACCTGAGCCAGTTCTCCAGCTTCCTCCATAAGTTTAAGTGCTGTAGACTCCAATGTGGGGTTTAACTCATTTAATCTTGGTAAGGATAATGTTTTGGCTTGCATAAATTTTGCTCCAGATATTAATGATAATTAAATATGAGTAATTATATTACTCCCGCTCGAATTCAATACTCTTTTCTATAACTACTAATTCAATTCCTGCTTCTTTCATTAAGTCCAAGGCAATATCATCATTAAAGTTGCCCCGATGCACTACTTTTACTATCCCCGCATTAATAATCATACGGGCGCAAATGATGCAGGGTTGGTTAGTACAGTACATAACTGAATCCTGAGTAGATATTCCATAATAAGCTGCATTAATAATAGCATTTTGCTCAGCATGAACTCCCCGACATAATTCATAACGTTCACCTGAAGGAATATCCTTTTCTGTACGTAAACAACCTATATCTGCACAATGCCTTAATTTACGCGGAGCACCATTATATACGGTTGCAATTATGCGCTTATCTTTTACCAGCACCGCTCCTACCTGACGTCGTAAACAGGTTGAACGGGAAGCGACCAGATCGGCTGTTTCCAGGAAGTATTCATTCCAACTGGGTCGGGTTCGGTTCATGTTTCTCACTTCTCCTTATATGCCATACAATGGATATTTATCACATAATTGTTTTACTATACCCCGGACTTCTTCCAGTTTTTCTTCCCGTTCAGGATTATCCAGGGCCAATGCCATCGCCCTGGCTAATTCTTTCATATCATCAACCTTCATACCTCTGCTGGTCAGAGCCGGTGTACCAATTCTAATACCGCTGGTTATCATGGGTTTTTCCGGATCAAATGGAATGGTGTTTTTATTGACGGTTATATTAACTGACTCCAGTATCGCCTCCGCGTCTTTACCAGTCAATTTCTTGGGCCGGACATCAAGCAAGATCAGATGGTTATCCGTTCCTCCTGATACCAGTCTAAAGCCATTATCCTTCAGGGCAGCCGCCAAAGCGGCGGCATTATTAACAATATTTTGCTGATAAATCTTGAATTCAGGATCTAAGGCTTCCTTAAAACAAACTGCTTTGGCAGCAATCACATGCATAAGTGGTCCGCCCTGTATTCCCGGGAAAATAGCCTTGTCAATACGAGCGGCCCATTCTTCCCGGCAAAGTATTAAACCGCCCCGGGGGCCTCTCAGAGTCTTATGTGTAGTGGAAGTAACAAAATCAGCGTAAGGAACCGGAGATGGATGCAGGCCCACCGCTACTAATCCGGCTATATGTGCCATATCAACCATTAAAAGTGCCCCGGATTCATCGGCGATTTCCCGGAACTTTTTAAAATCTATAACCCGTGGATAAGCACTGGCTCCGGCTACTATAATTTTTGGCCGGTTTTCCAGAGCCTTTTGCCTGACCGCCTCATAATCTATCATTTCAGTTTCCTGATTGACTCCATAATCAACTATATTAAAATATGTACCGGAAATATTAACCGGACTGCCATGGGTTAAATGTCCTCCATGGCTTAAATTCATGCCTAAAATAGTATCTCCGGGTTTAAGAGCAGCAAAATAAACGGCCGTATTGGCCTGCGCACCGGAATGAGCCTGCACATTGACATGCTCAGCCCCAAACAATTCCCTGGCACGATTGCGGGCCAGGTCTTCAGCTATATCGACATATTCGCAGCCTCCGTAATAGCGTTTCCCCGGATATCCTTCTGCATATTTATTAGTCATAACTGAACCCTGGGCAGCCATTACTGCCCGGGATACAAAGTTTTCCGAAGCAATTAATTCCAGTTTGTAATTCTGTCTTTTTTCCTCCTGAGCAATAGCCTCAGCTATCTCAGGGTCAACGGGTCTGACATATTGTTCAATATAGTCCACTTAATTGACTCCTCTCTCTGCATTCTTTTCCAACCAATGAATCTTTTCTATTCGGCGGGCATGTCTACCTGCTTCAAAATCTGTATTCAGAAAAGTTTTTACTATCTCCAGCGCCAGGCCGGTTCCAACCACACGTGCTCCAACGGCCAGGATATTGGCATCATTATGCTGCCTGGCCATACGGGCGGTAAATTCATTTTCACATACCGCTGCCCGGATGCCGTCAATTTTATTGGCGGCAATGGAAATACCTATTCCGGTCCCACAGATTAATATACCGGTACACCCCCGGCTTAAAACCTGTCCGGCAACTTCGTAAGCAATATCCGGATAATCAACCGATTCTTCGCTGAATGTGCCACAATCGACTACTTCGTAATCTTCACTCTTGAGCCAGTTTATTATCTCCTTCTTAAGTGCTAGACCAGCATGATCACATCCAATTGCAATAACCATATTTGTCACCTCATATTTTCCAAATAACTAAATAAACGGGGCATCCCCTTTTTTAATTGTTGAAGAGTAATTTGATAAGCTGCCTGCCCCTTACCATACGGGTCATTTACATCAGACTCGGTAAGGCCAGCTAATTCAGAGAAAGTAAATACCCGATCATGGGCAGCGGGATATAGATCCAGCAATTGTTCATAATGTGCTTCAGTCATAGTAATAATAATATCTGCCCATTTTACTATCTGGTCGGTTAAACTTTGTGATTGATGAATGGTAAGATCTAAATTTTCATAGCGCAAAACTTCAATGGCTTCGGTGGAAGCTGATAATCCATCTATGGCAAACAAGCCAGCCGATTCAACCTCATAGAAATCCTGTTTTAATTTTTGTCGAATTAATTTTTCCAGAAGAGCTTTGGCCATAGGGCTTCTACACGTATTTCCTGTGCAAATAAAAAGGACCCTTTTCACCCTGACATTTCCCCTCTTATAAGATTAATTTTACTGCCAGAGCCAATAGAATAATACCTCCTACTAATTGAGCATAGCTGCCAATAACGCGACTGAAAACTTTTCCGGCATAAAATCCGATTAAAGTCATAGCCCCGGCGGTAATTCCTACTACTATTACAGTTGTTAATACAGGCACCTTAAAGGTACCTAACCCAAAGCCTACTGTCAAGGCATCGATACTGACTGAAACTGCCAGAATCAAAATACTTCCCCAACCTGCCGCTGAATGCTGCAGGGAGGCTTCACCCGAAGATGTTAAGGAGCTTTTCTGGAAAGGTACTGTCTGCATCCGCAATTGCCGATAACCCTTGATTAATAAGTCAAAAGCAATATAAGCCAGTATCAGGGCACCAACCCGGGCTGCCCATACACCTAAGAATTTGCCCACTGCCATTCCCAGGCTAAGACCAATTAATGGCATAATTATATGTAATAATGCTACCGTAAATGCAAACCTTATTTCATAACCCCTGCTTACTCCCTTAAGTCCCATACCCATGGAAAGCGAAAAGGCATCCAATCCCAGTACCAGGGCTACCAGTATTATTGTAATCAACTGTTCGTACATGTTTTTAAAAACTCCCTTACTGCTTAATGATTGCCAATTGTTTTATTCTGTTCAGTATAGCTTCATGTCGTGAATTGGCATACTCTGGCAATGGTGCAAACAGCAGCACCTCTACGCCTTTTCTCTCAGCATCCCTTAAAACGGAATATAATCTATTAACTTCACCCTGTAAATAATATTCTTGTTTTATATTACTTATAAAGTTAGTATCTTCATACTCCCAGAAAACTAATGCTGTACTGATTCCAGTTTCATTATAATATTGCAGCAGCATACTAAGATTATCCATATCATCTGCTATTAGAATCCGACTATTTAACCTGATACCGGAGGAAGCAGTCATTTTTGTATTGGTTTCTATTTTCTCTCCTAAAACTTGTTCCAATTCTGCTATGCTTACTCCACCCAAGCGTAACACTACCGGTTTGCTACTCATATCCAAAACCGTTGACTCCACTCCCAGACCAGTCATGCCCGCATCCAGAACTGCAGCTATTCTGCCATGCAGATCTTCTTTTACATCCTCAGCACATACCGGACTGGGCCGTCCTGATAAATTGGCACTGGTGGCTGCCAATGGTCCGCAATAATCTATTAATACCTGCGCTACCCGATGCTCAGGCATTCTTAACCCTACAGTGGGTTTGCCGGCTCGGACAATTTCTGGTATTTCCAATCTTGCAGGTAAGATAATGGATAATGGCCCTGGCCAGAAATGCTGCATCAATAGGCGAGCTTGCTCCGGTACCTCTTCTACTAATTGCTGTACATGTTCAAACTGGCTGATATGAACCAATAGGGGATTAAGTGGCGGACGGTCTTTGGCAATATATATTTTTTCTACGGCTTTAGTGGAAAATGCACTGGCACCCACACCGTAAACGGTTTCAGTCGGAAAAGCTACCAGTTCTTCCTTCATTATCAACCCGGCTGCCTGGGCAATTATGTTTTTATCCGGATTATGCTTGTCTATCTGCCAGTAAAGCGTTTGCACTGTCTTACCCCTTTCTTCCCAAAAGTAAACGATCATGTCCGGCATAATCCTGTATTAATTCAACCTGAACAAACCCGGTCAACATTTCTTGCGCAGCCCTGCCCTGTCCGGCACCAATTTCAAACAGTATATAACCCTTCGGTTTCAAATGATTACCGACGGCTGAAATCAATCGACGATATGGATCTAAACCATCTTCTCCGCCCAACAAAGCCAGTTGGGGTTCAAACTGCTTTACTTCCGGAGATAATGACTGGTATTCCGCCTCACTGATATATGGTAGATTAGCCACAATCAAATCAAAGGTCTCATCCTCAAACGGTTCCAGTAAATCTCCCTGGGAAAAATCAATATTTACTCCATGCCGATCAGCATTTTGATGAGCAATTTCCAGAGCTTTTTCAGAAATATCAACTGCTTTTACATCAGCAAAAGGAGCGTAGTAAGCTAAGCTAACCGCAATGGCACCTGACCCGGTACCTATATCACATACCTGGGCTGTTCCCCATAACGATAAAATCTCTAAAGCTTTTTCCACCAGCAGTTCAGTTTCCGGGCGCGGAATAAGTACTGCCGGAGAGACTATAAATTCCAATGACATAAATTCTTTTACTCCTAATATATATGCCACTGGTTCACCTTTAACCCGACGCTTTATTAATTCCCGGTACTGGTCGCGCTCCTGCTGATTAACCGGAGCCTCATAATGAGTATACAAATAAACCCGGTCCTTATGCAGAACTCGGGTTAAGAGAAGTTCGGCTTCCAACCGGGGCTCTTCGATTCCCTTTTCTGAAAAGTACCGGGTGGTCCAATCCAATAACTCTTTTATATTCCAGACTTGTGCCACTTAATCCACCTGCTTTAATCTCTCTGCCTGGTCATGGGTAATAAGTGCATCTAAAATCTGATTAAGCTGCCCATCCAAAATCAAATCCAGCTTATGCAGGGTTAGATTAATTCTATGGTCACTTACGCGGCCCTGGGGAAAATTGTAAGTACGAATTCGTTCACTGCGATCGCCGCTGCCTACCTGATTCTTGCGGGTTCCAGCCAGCTCGGCATTCTTCTCTTCTTCCATTATCTCTTTAACCCGGGCACGCAATACGCGCAAAGCCTTGGCCTTATTCTTATGCTGTGATTTCTCATCCTGACAGGTTACCACGATACCGGTAGGAATATGAGTAATCCGTACCGCCGACTGGGTAGTATTTACTGACTGTCCTCCCGGACCACTGGAACAATAAACATCAATGCGCAACTCATTCTGGTCAATTTCCACCTCAACTTCTTCCGCCTCTGGTAATACTGCTACCGTTGCTGCCGAAGTATGAATGCGACCACCTGACTCCGTACTGGGGATTCTTTGCACACGATGTACCCCTGACTCATATTTGAGTTTACTGTATGCACCGCGTCCATCAATAACAAAAATAATTTCCTTTATTCCGCCAATATCAGTATAATGCGAATCCATTATTTCCACGCGCCAGCCCTGTTCCTCAGCATAACGCGAATACATTCTGAACAGATCTGCGGCAAACAGGGCCGCCTCTTCCCCACCGGTTCCAGCCCTGATTTCCATAATTACACTCTTTTGATCATTCGGGTCCTGAGGCAGCAACAGCACCTTCAACTGCTGTTCCAATTCTGCCAATCGCTCCTGTAACATTTCACTTTCTTCTATTAACATTTCCCGAAAATCTTCATCCTGGTCTTCAGCCAGCATTTCCCGCGATTCTTCCAATTGCCGGGCTATAGATTTATATTCCTTATAATGAGTTACTACTTCATCCATATCTGCACGGGCTTTGGCATACTTTTGAAACTGAGCCTGGTCAGCCAATACCTCCGGACGGCTCAATAAATCAATCAATTCATCATAACGATCCTCTAAGCTCTGTAACTTGTCGAGCATTTTTTAATATCCTCCTCGAATATAGGGTAACTTAATGGGTAGCTCCCAAAGGTATTAAAGCTTCATCCATAACCACCGGTTGATCTTCTGCTGCCAGCACCGCCTTTAAAGCAGTTAAAGCAACTTCCAGCTGCGTATCATCCGGTTCCCGTGTAGTCAGACCCTGTAGCCATAAACCGGGAGCAATAATCCAACCGGCCCAGCGATTCTGATAAAAACGGCCTGAAAACTTTATAAATTCATAACCCAGACCAGCTATAATAGGTAACACGGCTAATCGCGACCAGATTCTATAAAAGAGAGTTCCCTCCCCTAAAAAAACAAATACTAAAATTGACAGTATCATTACAATCAATAGAAAACTGGTACCGCAACGGGGGTGACGGGTAGAATGACGGCGCGCATTTTCAACCGTCAGCTCTTCACCAGACTCAAAAGTCAGAATGGACTTATGCTCCGCCCCGTGATACATAAACACCCGTTCAATTTCATCCATACGGGAAATTGCATAGACGTACAACAGGAAAAAAGCAATCCTGAGTATACCCTCCACCAGATTTTGGGCAACCACCCCGCCCAGCCAGGCCTGCGTAAAATGAACTGCGGCTGTAGGTAATATAACAAATAGAAGTATAGCCAGGGCAAAAGCCAACAAACCGGTAACCAGCATTTCCATCGGTGTAAGTTCTTCTTCTTCCTCTTCCATGGACATATTGGCCGATTTATTTAACATACGGATACCCAGAGCCATTGAATCAATGAGCACAAAAGTTCCCCGTATAAAAGGCCATTTCAGAAATGGATAACGGGACGCGATACTGCTGACCGGTTCTTTTTCCAACTCTATTTCTCCGTTTGGTTTTCGTACTGCCACAGCAGCATTTTCGGGGCCACGCATCATAACCCCTTCAATAACTGCCATACCTCCGTATTGGAAACAAGGCTTCATAATATCTACCTGCCTTTCTATATATACTATACATAAAGGCGATATACAAAAATAGCAGAGGATCTCCTCTGCTATTGAGCATAACCCACTAGTTTAAGCCGTACTTCTTCTTGAACTTATCAACTCGTCCGGTGGTGTCTACAAGTCTGGATTTATTTCCGGTATATAACGGGTGGCATTTGGAGCAAATCTCCACTTTTATGTTTTCCTTTGTAGAACCAGTTTCAATCTCGTTACCGCAAGCACACTTGGCTACGGCCCGATGATATTGAGGATGTATATTGTCTTTCACCGTGTTCACCTCACTTTGGGAAATTATCTATTATTAAATAACATTTTGCCTGTACTAAAGCAAACTGCAAAAAAAATTATAGCAGTAATCACATCAAAAAACAAGTAAAAGAATTAGTCTG
>JAAYBS010000072.1 GCA_012718855.1 Syntrophomonadaceae bacterium | reverse complement strand
TAAATAAGCTAATAATAGGTACAGGCCCAAGCTACTCATATGTCTCTGTTAATAAAGCATTGTTTATTTTGCTTAATTTAATTTTGGGCTTTATTACTTTTAAGCTAATTTGTAAAAGAGGAACGAAGTATTCAGGCTTCATTTACGGAATTTCTATGACGCTCATTTTTATATTGGTTGCCTCAATACTTACCATACAAAGCGGTGATCCATTTAATTGGATTTGTGTGGTATTTGGGATTCCTGTAACGCTTTTTATTCAGATTATATTGGCAACTATTTTGTTAAAGAAAAACATAAGCCATTATTAGCCTAATGCATAGCAGCGCAGCCATTTTATATGGAATCAATCGATCCAGAATCAAGGAATGAACCTAGCGTTAGATTAGGGAATAATCATCATCTTGAAATATTTTCTCTTGTAGAAAAATATGCTTCATATGCAAAAGCCACCAAATAAGATAGATTGGCTAATTAGCAACATTAACAGATTACGCATTATTAGCCTAATTTATTTTATTCATCAACTGTAATTTCTTCTGATAAACCGTGTCTCATTCGTATGTAAGCTTTGAAAAAAGGATTTGAGAAGGTATATCTACCAGCATTTAATCGCAATACCTCATCCCATTCAGGTGAACACATTTTTTTCAAATAAGTACTTAGGTTTCCTTGTGGATAATTTGACTCACTCTCATTTATTTTTAATAATATGTCATGCTGAGATATCTCGTTTCCTGGTAGTTCAACTATTGCTTTAAGTATTAACTCAACATTTTGATATTTACCTGATCTTTGTTCTGTTATTTTATTATAGAGATATGTGAACGTGTCCTCTTTATCATTTAGAAAGTTCGTTAGACTTTGATTTAGTTCTGTAACTCCTAATTTAGTGCTTTCTTTTCGAGTTTCACAAATGTCATTAATGTCACAAATATTATAAGCTAGCTGATGCGCAATTGTGGCAAGACTATTTGAATATCTTACTATCTTTTCTTTAAGATCATCTTCAAATTTTATATTCAGTAATTCTGTTCCCGTATTCAAAATATCCATAATTTCATGTGGATTTAGTAATGGAACTCCTATTTCCATTACTCTGTTGTCGAGCTCTGAATCGCATTCAACAACTTCATGACCTGTTTCAGCAGCTCCAATTGCAATTATCTTAACTTTACTGTATGTATTTGATGCATCAACAAAAAGCTTCATAATCTGGGCGAGTTTTATCTTTTCTTCTTGAACAACCTTATGGAAATCTTCAATTATCCATATATATCCTGCTGCTCCAAGAAAACTAGCTAATCTTTGCGGTGTAAGTTGAGGAGGCAAAACTCTTTTCTGCTCAACTGCATGGCTTACTTCATGAACTGATGTTATGGCAGTTGATATTACTTGATATTCCAATTTTAAATTAGCGGTATTAGAGATTGTATCATTATCCGAAACTGTAGCAATATAGTATTTATTTAATTTATCAAAAGCATCGAGCATTAAATCATCAACCGTTGTGTTGTTTATACATTGAGATGTAATACTTAAAATACTATTATCTTTTAATACATTGTATAATAAAGTGGATTTCCCACTACCAGAGTGTCCATAAATTATAATCTGCTTTCCAGGCTGTAAAATTGAACTTTTCAATCTACTTTCAAATATTGGCCGCCTTTTATACGATAACTCTGCATAACTTGTGGGTGTAAAAACTTGCTGCAATTTATAATGTTGTTTCCGTTTGAAAATACTTATAAATTTATTTATTAAATTCATACTTATACCTCACGATTTGTTATAAACAGCTTCGCATTTTAGACATAACCCACAAAGCTTGGGAATCTACAACCCGCTCCCCTATTCATACAAACAGAAACTTTTCCGGCAAGCCCATCATTTTCTAATCTTCCTTTTAATTACCTTCTGCAATTGTCATGATTTTCCTGCACTTATATCCAAATTTCCTTTAAATTTGCATATCCCGGAAATACTTATTCGCTTTTTCTTGATTGATCAAACCGAGATGAAAAAAGACTCGTTGGATATAAATCTCCAACTGAGGAAGCGCCGTGCAGCAAGATGGGAAAGCCCGGCAGTCTTCTTTGCACTTCTTCCATATCTCTTATCCGTTCCTTTTCACGGGGATAATCACGCGGGTGATATTGCGTGTATCGTCAAGCTTCACCGAGCCGTCCGTATCGATTTCCACATAGATTTCCTGCGGATACCCGG
>JAAYBS010000071.1 GCA_012718855.1 Syntrophomonadaceae bacterium | reverse complement strand
CGGAGACGCTCGAACCGTCCCCATGGCTTTTCACTCATCCTTATTAACTCCTCGCACCTGACTCCTCGCCCCTCACCTATTACCCCTCATTTTCTTCGCGGAGGTATTCTATGAGGAAGACGGCGAAGATGGTGAGCATCAGGGCCAGGACGCCAGTTATGGCTATGTTGAGTTTTGTATTGGGTGACACTGGAGTTACCGGTTCTACAGCCGGAGAAAGAACAATGATGCTATCTCCGGATTCTATGAAGGAACGGGTTAATTTTAGTTCCAGTTTTTTGGCATTTAATAAATCCATTGCATCACTACGCCTGCTAATAGCATTCTGGAGCTTGGTTTCTTCCAATTGTGCATTTATACTTTCCTGTAGACTACCGCTACCGGAAGCTGCCTTTTTAATTTTGTATTCACTATATCGAGTCAATATTTCATCAAACTCGTTTTGAGCTGCTTCCTGTTGTTTTTCCAGTACTTGGTACACCCGGTCAATTTGTTCCTTTTCCATTTTCTTTATGTATTGCTCCAGTTCTTCAACCAGGGTATTGGCTATCTGCTGGGCCAGAGCAGGATCCCTATGACTGACCCTGACTTCAATTGCAGTACCAACCTTTGGAGTTTCGGCTTTAATCATGCCTTTAAGTGCAGCAGGAGTAATATCCAATTTCAGCTTTTTGATAGTCTGTTCCAAAACCCAGGAGCTTTTGAGTAGTTGAATATAATTTCCCGTATCAATGCTGGCTACAGGCATGGTTACTGTATTTTCATCTATGCGATGGAATTTATCCTGCTCTTTCAGAATGTAGTTGGTGGAATTGCTTGTAGTTAATTCTTTAATTTGAGCTGCAGTTATAACGGCAGTGGCTTCATATATTGGAGTCATAAAGAAGGAACTTATTATTCCTGCTAAGAGCATAGCACCGATAGTTACTCCGGCAATGGTCCATTTCCATTTACCCAACGTTTTAAATATTTCCCGCAAGTCAATTTCATCGTAGTCTTCATAGTGGCTTGGTTGTTGGTTGTTGTCCATAGTACACCTCAGTTTGTTTATTATCGTGGCCTTGTTTATTTTAATATTAGACAAATTAAGTGTCGTTCCTTTTGTTTTTGTAATAAATACTATGCATAAGTCGTAATTTGTGGAAATCCATTATTATTATACCATCAGTTTACAAAAGTGGGGAAGAATTAGATATGGACAGAAATAAAAAAAGGCAGGTTACCCTGCCTTTTTTGGTTGGATTAGTCTTTCAGTTCATTAGCTCTTTGCAGATCAGAGGTAGCTTCGCTGCTTTTACCCAATTTTTCATATACTTTACCCCGGAGTTCATAATATTCTCCTTTTTTCGGGGATAATGATATTGCTTTGTTTAAATCAAACATAGCTGCATTCAAATCAGGTATCTGGAAGTTGCAGTAGGCTTTTTTATACATTACCTGGTGGTCATTAGGAACGGACTCAAGCGCTTTGGTATACCAGTTAACTGCACGACCCCAGTCTTTGATTCCCATATAATAATCGGCTTCCCCAATATAATGCGAATAGTTTTGGGGATCATCAATATAGGCACTTAAGCCAACTGACTGCCATTTAACATCCTTGTTAAAGCTCTCCCCAACAACCCGGAGCGGTACTAATGTACGGCCATTAACTATTTTAGGCGGAACATCCATTATTATATCTGTCTGTAAACCATCTTTGTCCAATGTGCCTCTGGTATTGCCAATACTCAGAGTCAATACTGCACCATGTTTGGAGGTGGCTCTGATGGTTTTGGTTGAAGCGTCCCAATTAACTTCAGCCTGCATAGATTCGAATATTGCACGTAATGGAACCAAAACCCTCCCATTATCAATAATTGGTTCCGTATCTGCAAATTTTACCTGCAATCCATTAACGAATACTTTGGGTGCAGCCAATACACTGGTGGCCATTATACCAACCATCAGTAACGCCAATACTACAACCGCCTTACTTCTTTTTCTTACCAGATAAATCATTCCCCTTCCTCCTCTACCAATTATAGTCATCTTCATAAGTAGAGGAGTTATTCTCTATCCGGGCCAATAAATCCTGCCGGTTTACAGATTCTGTCCGGGCTAAATATTGCTCTTGCCTGGTATTATATTTACCTTCTTCATATCCCAGATGAACTGGCGCCCCTCCTCCGCGGTCAAAGTAGCAACGAAAACCCCAGGGGAGTTGCTGACTGTAAACAGTTCCTACTGCTGTATCACCTGAACCTCCTGCTAAACGCCACTCAGTTACCGGAATAAAGGTTTTGACTTTACCGCTGATGGTATAGTCGGTACGCAGAATACCTCCCATAGTGGGGCTGAATTCCGGCGGTCTTTCCATATCGGTACTTACTGATTTACCTGGTTGCGGCCAGGTTACCAGTTGAAATCCTGATGAAGTTCTGGGCAGGTTTTCAGGATTTAAGAGGCTGATTCGCTCATCATAATCTGCCAATGCCTGCAGATAACGGTTATCGTCATAGAAACTTGGTTTAATAGCATCAAAATAGGCTTTTTCCTCTGTACTTATATTGGCAAAAGTACTGGTAGCTGCATTAACTGTTGTGCCCGTTGTATTACTATATTGGGGCCAAGCAGATTCATTTCTTTGCATAGCTTCCTGAACATTGGTCGATGTAGCAGATGCCACCCGGGTATTTATATTTTGACTTGTTGTTACTTTATTAGTTTCAACCGCTTTATCCAAAGCATTAGCAAATTGATTGGTGGCTTTTACCCCTCTTTTTCGATAGGGATCAAAGGGGTCGGTTATTTTTTGAACCGGTTTAGAGTCAATAGAGATACCGTCTGCCATCGCATAACACCTCACAATTTAATCAAGTACACTAATAACCAGTCCGTTGGGATTAAAGGTTACTGTCGCGTTAGCCGGATAGACCATTTTTTCCCCGCTGATATTTTCCAGTTCAGTATCATGCTGCAGAGTACCTCGTTCTACGTATCCATTGAACAACTCGATTTCTCCCGCTTTAAAGGTGGTGCTCTTTTTGGATGCATATTCCATTACGATATCCTTATTAAGAATTCCTTTAGATACTAATCCCTGATTGTCAAATTCAATAATGGTTTCACCTTTAAATGTGGCCAAATTAGAATAATGCCTGTTTGTATAGGGTAATGATGAATGGTATTTCAAGAGCCCTTTGGCTAAATAGCCATTTTCATGGAATTCTACCTGACTGTCCATAAGTAAATCCACCTTTTGGTTGACAGCATATTCCAAAGATGATTCATATCTCAATGTGGCAGATCTGATTTTACCATTATCCCAGAAGAGTATGGGATGATCACTGCGGAAAACACCACCCTGTGTATTCAGGTCTGTTCCCAAGGTTCCACTTACTACATACCCATCATCATTAAACATAACTTCCTTGCCTTCACCGAATCCATGTTCCTGGCGGTTGGCATATTCCAGTTTGGCGTATTTACCCAGGGTTCCAATTCTTACATAACCTTTACTGTTAAAGGTAACCATGGTATCTTTTGCAAATGTCGCCCATTTATCATGGTTATACTGTAATTCAGTATCTTCACGAAGAATTCCGCTTTCTACATAACCATTTTCCTGAAAGTTAATGGGTGTCCTTTCTTTAAATTCAACATGAGTGTCACCCTTGGTCAGTTTATCATGAATAACCTTTAATCTTGCCGGAGTAGCCAAAGTCCCTTTTTTAACCATTGAATTATCATCAAAATCAACTATTGTACCTGCCAAAAATCCAGCTAATGCCCCGTATTCGTAGCGAAGAGTAGTGTCTTTTAATAAGGTTCCACTTATAACTTTTCCTTCAACCAGTGTTACTTCGGTTCCTCCTTTGAAGGTAGTACTCATACCATCTGTGTTATAAAATGGTAAGCCAACATTAGGCCTGGTACGCAAATAAGGTAAACTGGTGTCCTGTAATAATGTTCCCTTTATCACCTGGCCGGTTTGGGAGAATTTAATCAGAGTGCCAGCTTTAAACTGTGCGGATGTGGTGCCATCAAATTTTAACATGCTGTCTTCAGCCAATGTACCTTCGTTGACCAGTTCATTATTAAAGAATTCAACCTGGGTACCTTTTTTAAGCTTAACCATACTATTGTAAGCATATTTAAATGAGGTGTCTTCAGAAAGTATCGTGCCGCTGGGGTGTTCCTCTATCTGCGATGGGGTAGTAGATTCCGGATCTGATTCCGGTTTGGCACTGGTTATTTTGACCATACGCCGTTCAGCATCCCAGTCAACGGTTTCACCCAAAGATTCGGCTACAAACCTGACCGGAACCATGGTTCTGCCGAATACAATTATCGGTGGTGCATCCAGACCCACCATTTTGGTATTTACCCAGGCCATTTTATTATCAATCTGGAGTGTTATATCAGTTTGTCCCTTATGGGCCAATACGGTTTTGGTTTCATCGTTCCAGTTAACAGTGGCATCAAGAGCCTCCATAATGGCTCTAAATGGTACCATGGTTCTGTTGTTATGTATTAAACCAGGAACCTCCATAAATAATTCCTGTCCGTTTATGAATATTCTGGGTGCATCCTGCGCCTGTGTAACCGTAGGTGACATAAGACTGGTACTCATAAAGAATGCTAACGCTGCTACTGCCACTTTCTTTTTCCAATTCATTCTTTTTCTCCTCCCCTTTTTATCAGTCCGTTCCCAATTTACCCTTACGTTTATTATCGTTACAGCAAATAAATTAACTTAATTATTTATACACCTATATTATCCATAAATATGAACATTAACAACCTTATAACCAAGGGGGCGGTGAAACCACTGAAAAAGTATCCTAAATGTCATCCTGAGGAGCTGCAGGCGACGAAGGATCTCTTTTGGAATTCCGTAATATTGGCTCTTCCGCTAACGAGACTCTTCGCTATCGCTCAGAATGACATGAAATAGAATCATTTTATCAGTAGTCGCGAACTGTCTCCCTGGTTAATATTATTTCCCCATATACTGCAGTATTCCACCGGCGATGGCCTGGGCCGCCTGATCTTTGTATTGGGTTTGCATAAGTAAATCTTGTTCGTCAGGGTTACTGATGAAACAGATTTCTGCCAGTGCTGAAGGCATTTCTGTGTTACGCAGCACTGCGAAGTTGGACTGTTTTACTCCCCGGTCAGCGCGTCCCAATCGGTTTATCATCTGGGTCTGAATGCATTTGGCCAGACGTTCCCTATCTTCTTTTTGCATAAACAGGTTAGGATCATCAGTCGGGGCATAATAATAGGTTTCAGTCCCATTTTTGGACCGGTCGGTGTTGGCATTGTTATGAATGGAAACGAATAAACCGGCATTTAAGACATTGGCTATCTGAGCCCGTTCTCCCAGGGCCACCGTTATGTCTGTCTTACGTGTGTATTCTACTTCTACTCCCCGGCTGATAAGAATATCACCAACTTTTAAGGCTATTTCCAGAT
>JAAYBS010000070.1 GCA_012718855.1 Syntrophomonadaceae bacterium | reverse complement strand
GATAATGAGATGAATGGCGACTGGTGCACCTATTCCAGTTATTATACCGGCGGCGATACTGAACTTTTTAAGGCTTTATGGCGTTATGTGTATGAGGTTTTTGCCAGTGAACAGGTGGATAATGTTATCTGGGTCTGGAATCCCCACGATTTGTCTTTCCCGGATTTTAAATGGAATCACGCCTATATGTATTATCCCGGTGACCAGTATGTAGATGTGGTTGGGTTGACCGGTTATAATACCGGAAATTATTACCCCGGCGAAACCTGGCGGGAGTTCCCGGTTATTTATGACCTGCTGGTGCGGTCTTATGCTTCAGTTTTCAGCTATCCGTTTATGATTACCGAGTTTGGTTCCAATTCAGTGGGCGGAGACAAGAAGGCCTGGATTGATAATATGTTTGCCAATATTGACAGGTATCCGCAGATTAAAATGGCCGTGTGGTGGAATGGCATAGATTGGGACAGCCAGATGCAGCCGGCGCGGATTTACAGAATTGACGAAAACCCGGCGGTGATCAACGCCTTCAAAACCGGCCTGGCTGATAAACAATAGACGCATGGACAATAGTATTTTTTAATAAACACTGATAACACTGATTTTGAGGGATTTTCACAGATTTGGATTTAATAGACGCTGATTACGCGGATTTACAAGGATTTACGCTGGCTTTTTTATAATTGATTCGGAGTAAGGTTTCTTCATAGTTAGTGGGATTTTCTTTTGAGGAAGATTATAATGGTTTTCTAGAACCTGACTTACCTGACTCTCCATCAAATCCATGCCCTTGTGCCGTAGTTACAATTCTTCCAATATAATTACCGGTATTTCTTTTATGGTTGCCAGTTTATAGTCATTGGTCAAAAATACATCCGCCTGTTGAATAATTGCTGTGGCCAGGTGGATAGCATCCGGCATTTTAAAATTATAAATTGCTCTAATTCGCGCTGCCTCCTCTGCTACCCGGTCATCAATCGGGAACAAGGTTAAATGGGGCATTTGAAACATAAGCTTGATTTGATCCAATGCCATCCAGTTTCCCTCCTGGTACGGCTTGACAGCACATTCTGCAAACGACAGAACAGATGCTATGAGTTCCAATTTTCCCTGGTTGGCGGCAGCATCAATTATAGGAACTACCTTTTCGCCTAAAACTTCCCGGGAAAATAAAGCGATAAACACATTCGTATCTAAAGCAATACATTGGTTATTTTGCAGAAGGCTTTCTATTCCCATGCTGTTTCCCTTTCCTTCTGCAAGTATTCCAAGGGTCTATCCCCCCAGGCATCTTCACAACACCCATAAGCAGCTGATGCCCAATTGTCAGGTTTTTTCATAATCGTTATACGACCATTTCTGTCACTGGTCATGATTAAAATATCTCCCGGCTTTACCTTGACATCCTCACGGATTCGAGCCGGAATTACTATTTGACTTTTAACACCTACTTTTACTTCTTCAACCACCCCAAACATTTTTTGATCCCCCCTCGCTATATTGTATTACTATTATACGTTTATGTACGTCATTTTACAATATTGTAAGCCAATCGTTGCCCTGTTTCCTACACTATGGCCATAAAAAAAGGGGGTTATCCCCCTGTCAATCTTTAACGGTTCTATTTTTTAATAGACGCAGCAACCTTAATTGTGACCCGGCACTCAGCGCTAATATTAATCTTAAATCTGAGTGCCGGGGAACATCAGCAACCTTTATTACACTCGACAGAGTGTATCAGTAGTACCCGCAGGGTGAAGTCCCCGACAGGGGGATTACACAGACCTTTCGGACGCAGATTTACGCTGGTTTTTTATATAATTGATTCGGAGTAAGGTTTCTTCATGATGAGTTAGGTTTTCTTTTGAGGAAAGTTGCATAGTATTTTTGAACCTAATAGTTTTATTTTTTTATTTTTATATAGTCAGGTCTAGTCAGGCAAAAGTCATAAAAAAAGTCAGGTTCTATAAGTTCGAACCTGACTTTCTATAAACACCATTGCTCATTATTAAATTAATCAAAATCCGCGCTATCTGCGTCTATTATTCCCCTCTAACCTACTCGGTTTTCGGGCGCAGGGTGGGGAAGAGGATTACGTCACG
>JAAYBS010000069.1 GCA_012718855.1 Syntrophomonadaceae bacterium | reverse complement strand
TTTTTTTAAATCCGCGTTAAAATAACCCTGCTTTTCCAGCCGCTCCTTAAGCTGTTGCAAATACAAAGAAAGACTGCCCGCCCCAAAAAGTTGTAATTCATCTACATAAAGCTGATATTTCCCCTGAGGGTTAAAAACTGAAATTGAACCGCGCGCTAATACTTCCATGCCATTTTCCGGCATAAATTTCAAAGCCCGGGTGCGACTCTTGAATATTACCGCACTAACCGTGGACTCTTCATCTTTTAGAGTAAAATACATATGTCCGGACTGCTGATACAGCTTAAAACCTGAAATCTCACCGCGCAGCCAGAAATCCTGCAAACCCGGTTCACTCTCCAACAACAGCCCGATAAACTTATTCAATTCACTGACGGTCAAAACTTTAGGTTGCATAGACCTCTTACCTGTTCGCAGCCTGGCATAAATTATTCATTAGCTCGGCAATCAAAATTGGTCCTATTCCGCCAGGTACCGACATCAGATGACCTGATAATTCGCCCATTTTATCCCGGTTTACATTGCCGCAAACTTTACCCTGGTTCCAGTGAAAACCAGCATCAATAACTAAAGCTCCAGCTTTGATATGTTGATCATTGAAAACCAGCGGATCACCCTTCTCAATAACATAGATATCACTGGCGGGAAGAGTTGCCTTTTTATAATCAGGAATTATGCTGACGCGACTACCCTGTTTGGTTAGAACTATCGCCAGCGGAATTATTAAATCAAAAGAGTCCCCTACCAGAGTAATTTGCCAATTTGAAAGTGAACCTTTGGTTCTGTTTATCACTTCCATACAAGCCCGGGCTGCCGGAGATATAAAAGGTGCTTGCCCCTGATAAAGCCGGCCCCGATTACCGGGATTAAAACCATCCACATCTTTTGCCGGGTCAATGGTGCTTAAAAAGTCTTCCGTAAATTGTTCCAATTCTCCCGGTAAAGGTAACTGCAACAGTACGCCATCTATCTCATTATTACGGTTTAAATCTTCAATATGTTTTATAAGTTTCTCGCGGCTTATACTGGCAGGTAACAAATCCAACTGGCATTTACCTCCGATAAACTCAGCCGCCTTTTCCTTCAAACCTGCATAGACCAAGCTTTCTTTATCATCCCCGACTACAATAACCACCAAAGATGGTACCATATTCTTCCTTTCATTCTCCTGCTTTAATCGCAGTTTAATCTCATTGGCTATCTCACTGCCATTTAGAATTTCCATTAATCCTTCAACTCCTGACTTGAATTCTCATGTAATAACAAAGCCAAATAGGCTACGCCCACCGCATTATCAGAACTTAATCCCGATTCAGCAAAATAAAGCTTCAACCCAACGGCGGGATGTTCCAATCTATCAATAATTCTTCTTCTTATCAGATGATTAGCCATTACCCCCCCTACCAGCAAAACTTTATTGGCCTGCTTTTGATACTCAATTCCAAGTAAAGCTTTTTCAACTGTTTTAGCAACAACCCGTAAAACGGCTGCAGCAACTTCAGCTTCCGGAATTCCCTGCTGGTACATTTGAATTGCCCTGGTCTCAGCGCCTGAAAAAGATATATTGGGCAGATTAATCGCCGCTGGAATGCGATAATGATTATTATTGTCCGCCTGTACAGCTAATTTTTCTAAAGCCGGTCCACTCGGAAATGGCAACCCCATGGCTACTCCCACCCTATCGACCAATTGTCCGGCATGCAGGTCACTGCTGGAAGCCAGATTTTCAATACTAAAAAAGCCATCCCCACCTCGTGTTACTCTCATAACATCGGAAGTGCCCCCGGAAAAGTGTACAGCCGTAAAACTGCTTTCCTGAAGCAAATCGGGATGACCATATATTCCGGCCGCAATATGCCCCTGTTGATGACTCACAGCATAGAGCGGTACCCCCAATATCCGGCTTATAACCTGAGCCTGTCCCAGTCCGGCTAAAAATACCGGCATATAACTATCCTTGGTATCACGCGGAGCCTGACTCACTGCTACCGCTTTGATTCTGGATGCCAATCCCGGTGGTATGCGCTCAAACAACTGTGGTAAATTTTTAACATGTAAAAATAGGGCCTCAGATTGTCTCAGCCCTCTTTTCCCCATGGGTACAGTCAAAACCATTCTCTCATCAGCTACTATCTGACCATCCTCATTTATAACTGCCAGAGAAGTGGTATAAGCACTGGTATCAATCCCCAGATACAGACTCATCCTTATCCCCCTGAATTCGATCCAGGATAGCATTTACAAAAGCGCTGGAGTTTTCTTCACCATATTTCTTGGCAATTTCCACTGCCTCATCAATAGCTATAACGGGTTCAGCCCCTGGTAAATACATAATTTCAAATCCTGCTACCCGCATCAGATTACGATCAACTGAAGACATTCGCTCTACCGACCAGTCCCTTGAATAATGGGCAATTTTTTCATCAATTGCTGCCAGATTCTGTAGTGTACCTTCAATTAACTGCCAGGAAAAGCTGCATTCTTTTTCAGTCAATTTGTTCTCCGGTAAATTGTTATCCGTCAATTGGGTCTCCAATAAATAATCAAATGCTTTCCGGGGATCAGCTTTTACCTGATCTACCTGAAAAACAACCTTAAAAGCATATTCCCGGGCCTTTCTTCTGCTCAAACTATATCTACCTCTCAATTGGACTATTTTTTAAATATACGATTTAACCAATTTTCAAAATCCTTATTCTCATCAAGTTGTTTACCAATAAAATATCCAGTTACTATACAAATAATAATAAAGAGGGTTTTGAAAAAACCGTAACTGACAAACAAAATAGCTGCCAGCAGTCCTAATACTATTCCTACAGTTTTCCCCCGATTTTCTACCAGTAATAAATACATAACCCTATCCCACATGTTTTACACTCCCCCTTACAAATTGGTCGATTTAGGGGCAACTGCAAAATCGTCTACCAGTACGCGTACTTCCGCTACAGTAAGACCACCTATCGTTTCAAGGCTTTCTTTAATTGCAGTCTGAACATTTTTACTCATTTCTGGAACACTATGCTCAGGATTAATCATCATATGCATAGTAATTATTAATCCCTCCGGGCTATCTTTTACTGCCGAACGAATTTCTTTTACTCCTTCCACTCTCTTGACTGCTTTCATAATAATCACCTTGATTGCATCAATAGTAATGGAGACTTGTCCATTCAAACTGCTGGAAATATTAATTGAAGTTTGCTTTGGCCTTTTCTGTAATAAAGAAATTAATACAAAAATAGTAAGAGCAATAACTAATATTGCTGCGGCAGCTGAAATCATACGCCCTTCAGTGGTAGCCAAAGCCATATTTATGTAATTGAGCGGCTCGGGTCTGCCCATGGCTAACCCCAGTATTGCTGCTGCCATTATTAACAACAGTAAGTTATATACAAACAGAACTATCTTAAGTAATGTAGACACTTACCAACACCTCTTTTCCGGCTTATAAGACAACCCCCTGTTTTGGCAGGGGGTTGTCAGTTTTTCCAGTTGACTTATTAAGCCTCGATCTGTCCTGCCGATATTTCAGCTTCACTCACACCTGACCTTTTTAATTGAACTGAAACCACATGTACATTTACTTCTATGACATTTAATCCTGTCATGGTTTCAACTGCCAGTTTAACTTCCTTTTGTACATTATCGGCAACCTCAGGAATTGAATAGCCAAACTCTACGATTAGGTAAATATCAATTTTGGTATCATCATTAGTTAATTCAACTCTAATACCCTTGGCAAAATTTTTACGTCCCAGTTTTTCCACCAGGTCAGTTCCCCAGCCACCGCTCATAGATGCTACACCTTCGACATCAATAGCAGCCAGGCCCGCCACTGTGGAAACCACCTCATCAGCAATAGTAATTGTACCCATATCTGTATTAATACCAGGTTTATTAGCTTCCATTTTGTCACCTCCATACCGACTTATATTTTGTATATTACCAGACTATTACTATATTTATCAAACTTTACTTAACTTAATGATAACCTTAATAGTTATTATTCATCCTTCGTTGGATAAAATTCGTATAAACTTCACCTTTTTGAAAAAAGGCGTTGTTTAATACCTGTTGATGAAAAGGAATAGTTGTAGCTACACCCTCAATGGTAAACTCAGCCAGGGCACGTTTCATTCGGGCAATAGCTTCCGTCCGGTTTTGCCCCCAGACGATCAGCTTGGCTATCATGGAATCATAATAAGGAGGGATGGTATAACCCGGATATACCGAAGAATCCACCCGAACTCCAGGCCCGCCGGGAATAATATATTGCTCTACTGTACCTGGCGAAGGTCTGAAATCAAAAGAGGGGTCTTCAGCATTAATTCGACACTCTATGGCCCAACCATTAATCTTTACATCCTCCTGCTTATAGCTCAAAGGTTCACCGGCAGCAATTCTGATTTGTTCTTTTACAATATCAATACCGGTTATCATCTCGGTAACCGGGTGCTCAACCTGTACACGGGTATTCATCTCAATAAAATAGAAGTTTTTATCCTTATCAACCAGAAATTCAACCGTTCCGGCACTACTGTAACCCGCCTGTTGGGTTACATCTACTGCCACCTTGCCCATAGCAGCCCGTAATTCATCATCCAGAAATGATGAGGGGGCCTCTTCCAGCAGCTTCTGATTACGCCTCTGCAAAGAACAATCTCTTTCCCCCAGATGGATTACATTACCATGTTCATCAGCTAAAACTTGTATTTCAATGTGACGAGGTTCTTCAATATATTTCTCCACATATACTTCATCATTGCCGAAGGCAGCACCTGCCTCCATACGGGCAGTATCAATGGCCTCCCGTAAAGATTCTGCGCTATGTGCCAGACGCATACCTTTGCCTCCGCCACCAGCCGAGGCTTTTATCATGACCGGATAACCTATTATCTGAGCAATATCAACTGCCTGTTGATAATCAGTTACTGCTCCATCGCTTCCCGGAACCAATGGCACTCCAGCCTGCCTGGCTATTTCCCGGGCTTTTACTTTATCTCCCATTAAACTGATTACTCTGGCAGATGGACCTATAAACTTAATATCATGCGTTTTACACATATCAGCGAAATAGGCATTCTCAGCCAAAAAGCCATATCCGGGGTGAATAGCCTCCGCTTCGGTAATAATAGCTGCACTTATAATATTATATAAATTAAGATAACTGTTTTTAGCCGATGCCTCCCCAATACAGACGGCTTTATCCGCCATACGCACATGCAGGCTATCACGGTCGGCTTTGGAATATACGACTACGGTAGAAATATTCAATTCCCGGCAAGCCCCGATAATTCTAACTGCAATTTCGCCCCGATTGGCTATCAGAATTTTGGTAAACAAATTATCACCTCTTATTCTTTTTCAATCACGAACAAAATTTGCCCATATTCCACTGGCTCACCATTTAATATTGGAGCATCAGTTATAAGACCGGATACTTCAGCTTTAATTTCATTCATCAGCTTCATAGCTTCAACAATACACAAGGTTTGTCCCGCTGTTACCTTATCCCCCACTTTTACAAAAGGTTGGGCATCCGGAGAAGGCGCGGCATAAAAAGTGCCTACCATCGGTGCTGTAACCTCGACTATATTTTCCGGTTCATTTACTGCTGTCGGGGCAGGTGAACTGATAGGCAAATCATTGTCACCTGTTACAGTCACGCGCGTATTGGAGACGCTCTTACGTAAACTCAAACGAAACTCATCACTTTGCATTTCCAATTCTGCCAGACTGGATTTATCCAATAATAATATTAACTCTTTTATTTCCTCGAAATTCATCTCTTCATCTCTCCTATGGATGTTTCGTTTCGGACCTGCCAATCTGTTTACTGCAGCGTTCTCCGGTTGATACATATCTACTGTCAAATACTCCCCCTTGTTAATAAGGGATGCATCTTCCAAACCTTTTGATTTGCGCCATCCAAAATATTTAAGTGCTACCTGAGGAAACAACACATAAGTCAATACATCCTCATCACTCTCAGCCCATTCAGCCACTTCCTGTTTAGCTTTTTCCCAACCTGGTTCCAATAGGTCTGCCGGTCTGACGGTTATAATTTCTTCATCACCAATAATCTTATGCCGTATCTCATCACTTATGCTGACCGGCGGTTTTCCATATAATCCCCGTACATAATCTTTTACTTCACCCGGGCACAACTTATATCTTCCCCCCATAAGCACATTCAAAACTGCCTGAATGGCAATAATCTGACTGGTGGGGGTCACCAAAGGAGGATAACCCAGATCAGCGCGTACATAAGGAATTTCTGCCATTACCTCATCAACTCTATGCAAAGCTTTTTGTTCTTCCAGTTGCGATAACAGATTGGAAATCATACCACCCGGCACCTGATGTTCAAAGACCTTCATATCATTTATACGGGTTACTCCGCGCTCAAAACCTTTATGTTTGCGTATTTCTTCAAAGTGTGTAGCTATATCAAATAACTTATGCAACTCCAGGCCGGAATCCCGGTCTGAATCCTGAAGTGCTCTGACAATAGTCTCCACTGGCGGTTGTGAAGAACCGAACGCCATGGGTACACTGGCGGTATCAATAATATCAACTCCGGCTTCAACTGCTTTCAACAGGGCCGCAATAGCCATACCTCCAATATAATGGGTATGCAGCTGGATAGGTACATCCAAATTCTTTTTCAATTCAGTAACCAGGTCATAGGCTTTATAGGGAGACAATAATCCGGCCATATCCTTGATACAAATGGAATCGGCCCCCATCTCCCTTAAACGCAGGGCGGTTTCAACAAAATGATCCATAGTATGCACCGGACTGATAGTATAAACCACACAGGCCTGGGCATGCTTTCCGGTAGCCTTAATGGCTTTAAGCGGTACTTCCAGATTACGAATATCATTCAGGGCATCAAATACTCGAATAATATCAATACCATTTTCAGCTGACTTCTCTACAAACCTATAAACAATATCATCCGGGTAATGACTGTACCCTACCAATGATTGACCACGCAACAACATTTGCAGCTTAGTCTTTTTAACCTGTTTCCTTATACTGCGTAATCTTTCCCAGGGATCCTCATTCAGATAACGAATACATACATCAAAGGTTGCTCCACCCCATACTTCCATGGAATGGTAACCTACATCATCCAGATTCTCTAAAATCGGCAGCATATCTTCGGTAGCCATACGAGTAGCCCATAAACTCTGATGGCCATCACGCAGGCTGGTATCGGTTATTTTTATTCTGCTCACGACTATCTCTCCCTTTACCATATCTTACATATCAGCAATATGTACCCTAATATAGATATACTCAGGCCCGCGGCCTGAGTTTACTTTCAACATGCCCAAGTTATTATAAAAATAATCCGCTTGCATTTCAATGTATTTGCCGTATGTATACCGGTAGACATGAGGATGCTGATAAGGGGATGGTTTGATAAAAAATAAAAAATGTCTTTGTACAATCCGGAACATAAACCAATAACCTTGATTCTACTGCTAATACCCAATAAAGATTATATAAATATACCTGCGAGCGTTGACGAAACATGGCAGCATCATCCGGCGAAGGCGAGCAGGCGAAAGGGGGCGAGCGACAGGACGTCGCGAGCGCGCTATCGACCATGGACGGGAGATTAGCGCGGTACCCCATTGAGACGCGAGCCAAGCCGAGTTGATGCCCATGCAAAGGCTGCGAGCGGTATATTTATATAAACTTTATTCTTTGCATCCGGACTCCAACTATTCTTACCATTCCCTTATCAGCATCCTCTCACCATGTTTCACTCTAATCTTCTGATCTTTAATGTTTGACCAAAAGAGTTGTCACCGTTACCGTCCCCTTGACAAGCTGGTGATTTAAAAGATCAATGAGGCTCTGTTGCCGGGCTTCTGATAATTGGCTGGCAACTACTACTACCATGGAATCAGCCTGAATTACTACTGCGCAATCCTCGCCGGTATTACTTTTAACCAGGTTCTCAGCTTTCATTTCCCTTTCCATATCGGTTGAAATATCTACTAAACGCAAAGCCGCCGATTGACGTGCTTCATCAGTCAAAGACTCATTATTATATATACCCTGTAACAACTCTACCTGTTTTCCACGCATCTGCTCCCTTTCCAGGCGGTATTGAATGAAAAAATCTTCACCCATATCAGCTTTAGCAACTCGGGGGATCGTGGATATATCCACGTCACCATTGGAAATATCCGGAGTTTGAATTGAGTCTGGTGATTTTTCTTCCGGAGTCTTAATATTCAGCGCCATAGATACCATGATTACAATTGCAATGAGAACAACTATCCCGGTAATAATTCTTTTTAAATTAATCACCATCATATCCCCGCCTTTCTGGGCATAACCGTAACTTTGTGGGGAGCAATATTAAGCAAAGTGGCTACTGCCTGGGTAAGGTTTTCCCGCACTCTGGAATTTCCCGCCCCATCAGCAACTACCAAAACCCCGGTAACCTCAGGTGATTTTTCCTCAATTAATAAATGATTGCCGGAAGTAACTGCCAAATCACGCACCACAGTTTCTTCCCGGGTTTGCTTGCTGTTAGCCCCTGCACCTTCCTTACTTTCCCGTTTCTCATTACGCAGATTGCTGGCATAAGTTTTACTTCCCTGTGAAGCCAGAGAAATACTTACCTTAACCTTGCCGGCACCATCAATCTGCGATAGAATTTCCTCCAGGTCAGTAACCATTTTTCCCTCGATACTGCTACCACTCTCAATATTATTAACGGGAGTCGGGTTGTTATGTTTTTTATCGGCTTGTCCGGTTGGCCAGATTAGTGCCAATAAACCCAGACAAATAACTATAATTAATAAATAGCGTCCCTTGCCTCCTTTCAAGTTTAGCCAGCCGCTGTTTCCCTGCTGGTTATCTCCTCTAATCCATTCCTCCAGCATTCAATTAACCCCCTTTAAACTCAATTTTAATTTGCTCATCTTTAAACCCGTAAAGGTCTTTTACCACGCGTCGCACTTTCGCTTCCACCTTTTTCTTTTCTTCAGCAGATAATGACTGGTAATTTAAACCCAGAACGCCAACCTTGCCGTCTACAAGGGGTGGATCAGCAGATTCCGGTAAAATAATCATTTCGATTTTTTCCATACCACCCTGGTCATTTATGCTTACCATGGTTTCAACTTCTTCTATGCCGGGAACCAGCATAGCCACCGCACCAATTTGTCCCTCCACCTTTTCCTGTAATAATTGTTGATTGCTTTTTAGTATTTGCTCGTTTAGCTTTTTACCTTGCTGCATAATCTCTTCCTGCTCATGCATATCAGCCTGAAAATTCCAGCATTCAATAGTATGATTAACATCCTGTAACAAAAAACCCATTACTGGATTAAGAACTGCAATGAGAATAAACAAGCCAATAGCGAAACGTACCAGCGGTTGTAAAGTTCCCTGCGGTAAAAGCAATTCAAGAAAACTGGCAATAATTATAATTACAATTACATTTCTGACTATTTCCGATAATAACTGCATCTAAAATGCTGCCTCCTATCAGGAAAATGAAGCCAGGTGGTTGGTGGTTCCAACTACAATGGCAATCATAATGAAAAACATTAAACCTACCGCTGCAACTGCTGCCAGCATCATAAATAGATGACTGCTCATAGTTTCCAGTATGGCAGCAGTCCTTCCGTCACCCAATGGTTCAGCAATAGCCGCCGCAACTTTATAAATCAGGGCAATAACTGCTATTTTAACCAGAGGGAATATTATAATTCCTAAAATAATTATTACTCCGAAAATACCCAGTGCCTGTTTTAACATCACTACATAACCAGCAGTGACCTCAATGGTATCGGAAAACATTTTCCCCACCAGTGGTATGGCATTATCAGTAACAAACTTGGTAGTACGCAAAGCCACCTTATCCATAACTGAAGCATACAAAGACCTGAGGGTTAAAATCCCCACAAAAATAGTTAGTATAAAACCCAGCGACAATTGGGCCATTTGCCCGAAAAATTTAGCCAGTCGATCTACCCTGATAGTCCCTGATATTTGATTGGCCAGACTTAAAATAGCCGATAAAACAATCAAAGGAAAAACTATAGTTTTCATAGCGGTAGCAAAAGCAGTAGTAGTAGTCATCAACACCGGGAACAACATCATCGAGGCATTTATATTGCCTAAACCAGCGACCAGCACCAGCATTTGCGGTAACATCCCCAGCATAAAGCTGGTCATTTGTTCTATTGTTTCCTGTCCGATACCCAGGACTAACTGAAAAGAGCCCAGGGCTATGGCAGTTAAAGCCAAAAAGCATGCCATACGAGCTATTTGACTGGCCCCGGAAGAAGCAGTTCCGGGTAAATTAATCAACAGGGCGGATAACACTGATAAAATCAGCAACTTTCCCAGGAGATTGAAATTGGCACTTACCTCCCCCCAGAAGTATCTCCCCATATTCTGGGTTATTTCACCCGCATCCAATTGCCAATTTCCACTAATAAAATCCCGTAACCATTCCTGAACTGATTTATGATCAATATAACTGCTAATCTCTCCATCTATCTGCTGTTTGAAATCTTCCATGGTTTTTAAATCAATCTGTTCTATTACCTCCGGCAACAGAAAAGATTCCCCTTTTTCTTCTGCCGCCTGTAACTGTGAAAAATTAAAAAGGGTAAAAATTATCGCCAAAATAATCATTGCACTTCTATTCATATACTTCATCCCGGCATCAATTCCAGCAGCGATTCCAATATGGCTACCAATATAGGCAACGCCAGAACCGCAATAATTATTTTGGCCGCAAACTCAACCTTTTTGGCCACTGCCTGCTCACCGGCATCATTACAAATCGAAGCGGTAAACTCTCCCAGATAAGCCACCCCCAAAATCTTCAACAAGGTGGAAAGAAAAAAATAGTTTATGCCTGCCCGTCTGGTCAACTCGGTCATAACCTCTATAATTGAAGCCAGCTTGTCAATCATGAACAGAAATAAAACTACACTGAATACAATACTAAGTATCACTGCCATAACCGGTTTCTCCTGGCGCAGAATTAACAGCATTATGGCAGTAACCAGTGCAATTCCTACTATTTGGGCAATCTCCACGCCTATCTCCCCTTACTGCAATTGAGCATACCGGAACTCGAATATTCAGAACCTGACTGTTTCTATGGTGAGTCAGGTCAGATTTTTTGAACCTGACTTTTTCTGATTCTTCCTGACTTTGCCTGACGGTATTAATTAATATACGACTATCCTTAATTGTCATGCTGAACGAAGTGAAGCATCTCTGCTGTCCATTAGATCCTTCGCTATTGCTCAGGATGACAATAAATATACTCCTGACCCCTCACTAGAGATTAAAAACCGATCTGACAACCGTAAATAATTGATTCATTAACTGCACCACAATTATTAAAACAACTACAACTCCTGCTAAAGTAAGCATTTCCGCCTGTTCTTCCTTCTTGGCCTGTTTAAGCACAATAGATAATACTGAAATCAGGATACCGATACCGGCTATGCGAAAAATAATATCTACATCCATGATTTTCCTCCATATTAAGTAATTATTAATTGCTATTTAAATCAGCAGTAATAC
>JAAYBS010000068.1 GCA_012718855.1 Syntrophomonadaceae bacterium | reverse complement strand
TTTTCTTTTTCTTATTCCTGTTCTTGTTCTTCTTTCTCCACATCAAACCCGGCCAGACTTACAATACGGTCATCTCCGGGCAGTTTCATCAGCAGAACTCCACGAGAATAACGTTTTTGCAAAGATATTTCCTCTACCTCGATACGAATAATTTGTCCTTCGCTGGTTAGCAGCATCAAATCCTGGTCCTCGAAAACAACTTTAAATCCTACTACGTTACCGTTTTTAGAAGTAAGTTCTATAGACTTGAGCCCCACTCCTCCCCGGTTCTGCAGCTTAAATTCAGTTAAATTAACCCGTTTTCCATATCCGTTTTCAGTAACAATCAATGCCTGGGCACCTTCACGGTATTTATCAATACCGATCACATAGGCATTATTTGGCAATCGGATAGCTCTTACCCCTGTTGCCGTTCTGCCCATGGGACGAACCTGATCTTCATCAAACATTATTGTCATGCCACAACAGGTACTGACCAGTATCTTATCGTTCTTTTTAACTCTTATAACCCCTACCAATTCATCTTCCGGCTTGAGATTTACGGCAATAAGTCCATTACGGCGAATGTTTTCAAAAGCCGACAAAGCAACTTTTTTTATCGTTCCCGAACGGGTAACCATCATCAAGTATCGCTTGTCATTAAAATCCCCAGCTGGAATCAGAGTAGTAACTCTTTCATCCGGACGCAGTTCCAGGAAGTTAATCAGAGGTAATCCCTTGGCCTGTCTAGAAGCTTCCGGCAATTGATATGCCTTAAGCGAAAAGACCCTTCCCTGATTGGTAAAACAAAGCACCATTGCCAGAACACTGGTCACGATTACACTGATAGAATAATCCTCGGTACGGATGGAGGTACCGCTGACCCCTTTCCCACCTCTTCTTTGTGCCTTATAGGTGTCAAGGGGGAGGCGTTTTACATATCCCCGGTTTGACAGGGTGATAACTACTTCATGATCTTCAATAAAGTCCTCTTCATTGTAATCAGAAGATTCCTGACTAATTTCGGTGCGTCGCTTATCAGCATATTTTTTACGAATTTCCATTAAATCCTGTTTTATGATTTGCAGAACCCTTTCCGGTTTGGCCAAAATATCCTCGTAGTCGGCAATACGAGTTAATAGTTCCTGATATTCTTCTTCCAATTTATTTCTTTCCAGACCGGTCAATTGAGCCAGACGCATATCCAGAATGGCATTAGCCTGAATTTCACTGAGATCATATCTTTCAACTAAAGCCCGGCGGGCTGTATCCCTATCCTTGCTGTTACGAATTAAAGAGATGATTTCATCCAGATGATCCAGGGCAATTTTAAGACCTTCTACAATATGTAAGCGGTCCCGAGCTATGCGCAAATCATATCTGGTTCTGCGTACCACTATTTCCTGACGATGCTCGATAAAATATTGCAGGGCCTGCTTTAAGCCTATTATCTGCGGTCGTCCATTGACCAGGGCCAGCATATTAATACCAAAACTGTCTTCCAATTGTGTATGTTTAAATAGCCGGTTAATAATTACATTTACATTAACATCCCTGCGAGTCTCTATTACTACTCTGTTTCCGTTACGATCAGACTCATCGCGTAAATCCAATACCCCGTCAATTTTTTTATCTCTAACCAGTTCAGCAATTTTTTCAACCAGTCTAGCTTTATTAACCTGATATGGCAATTCGGTTATAATGATGGCATTCCGGCCACTTTTTCGTTCTTCTATAACATAGCGGGCCCGAATCTTAATACTCCCGCGACCAGTTTCATAGGCCTGCCGTATACCTTTAGTACCCATAATGATTCCTGCTGTAGGAAAATCGGGGCCGGGAATTAATTTAATCAGATCATCCAAATCCGCTTCAGGATTATCAATTAACAACATGGCGCCGTCAATAACTTCGCCCAGGTTATGCGGAGGGATATTGGTTGCCATACCAACTGCAATCCCTGCTGACCCGTTGACCAGCAGATTAGGAATTCTGGCCGGCAACACCTGTGGTTCTTCGCGGGAATCATCATAATTTGGCCGCCAATCTACCGTATCTTTATCAATATCAACCAGCATTTCACCGGCAATGCGCGACATACGACTCTCTGTGTACCTCATAGCTGCCGCTGAATCTCCATCGACAGAACCAAAGTTTCCATGTCCGTCGATCATGGGATAGCGCATGGAAAAAGGCTGGGCCATCTTGACCATGGTTTCATATATGGCACTATCTCCATGGGGATGGTATTTACCCATTACTTCCCCGACAATATTGGCCGATTTTTTATGCGGTTTCTCATGCGTCATGCCCATATCATGCAGAGCATATAATATTCTGCGATGAACCGGCTTTAATCCATCACGAACATCTGGTATTGCCCGGGATACGATAACGCTCATGGAGTATTCCAAAAAAGACTTTTCTACTTCTTTTTTGATATCAATAGGTATGATTTTTTCAAATAAATTATTTTCTGGCAATTTCTTTCACTCCCGTTAAATGTCCAGGTTTTTTACGAATTGTGCATTAGCCTGAATAAATTCCTTACGCGGCTCGACATTGTCCCCCATAAGGTCCGAGAACACTTCATCGGCTGCAATGGCATCTTCAATAGTTACCTGTAAAATTTGCCGGTTTTCCGGGTTCATGGTAGTTTCCCATAATTGCTCGGGATCCATTTCACCTAAACCTTTATATCTTTGAATGGTCCATTTCTTCCCGGAGTCCTGAATAAATTGATTCATCTTTTCCTCATTATGAAAATAGTGAATTTCATTACCTCTTTTAAGTCCATAAAGCGGTGGTTGCGCAATATAAACATATCCCTCTTCGACTAGCTGACGCATATAGCGGTAGAAAAAGGTAAGTAATAAAACCCTGATGTGGGAGCCATCAACATCAGCATCTGTCATTATAAATAAACGATGATAACGGGCTTTTTTAATATCAAAATCCTCATCTATTCCGGTACCCATAGCTGTGATAAGCGCCCTTATCTCTTCATTGGATAAAACTCTGTCCAGACGTGCTTTTTCTACATTAAGTATTTTTCCCCGCAGGGGTAAAATCGCCTGATAAGCTCTGTCACGCCCTTGTTTTGCTGAACCGCCTGCAGAATCTCCTTCGACTATAAACAGTTCACACTCGGCCGGGTTACGATTACTGCAATCAGCCAACTTTCCAGGCAGAGTTGTAGTTTCCAGTGCGCTTTTGCGCCGGGTCAATTCTCGTGCCTTTTTAGCTGCTTCCCGGGCCCGACGGGCAGAAATAGCTTTTTCTAAAATTTTACGTGCTATGGTCGGTTTTTCGTTTAAATAATCTTCCATGTTTTCATAGACCGCACTCTCAACAATTCCTCTGATATAAGTATTACCCAGCTTGGTCTTGGTTTGTCCTTCAAACTGCGGTTCTTTAACCAATACTGATACAATAGCTGCCATTCCTTCTCGAATGTCTTCTCCGGATAAATTACCATCACTCTCTTTTAGCAGACCGTTTTTCTTGGCGTAGTCATTAATTATCCTGGTCAAACCATTTTTAAAACCAACCTCATGGGTTCCACCTTCCTGGGTACGAATATTATTGGCAAAGGAATAGATATTTTCCGAATAGCCATTATTGTATTGGATAGCAACTTTAACAATCACATCATCTTTTTTGCCTTCAAAATAAAGCGGTTCATCATTTAGGACTTCTTTGCTTTTATTTACATAAGCTACAAAAGCTTTTATCCCCTCATCATAGTGAAAATCCTTCGCCGGTTCATCAACACGGTAATCGTTAAAGGTTATACGCAAACCTTTATTTAAAAAGGCCAACTCTCTTAAACGATTGATAATAATTTCGCTGTCAAAAACAGTTTCCTCGAAAATCTCCGGATCAGGAACAAAACGAATACTGGTACCATTTTCTTTACTGCTGCCATCCTCATACAATGGGGTTAACGGTTTACCTTTTCCATAATCCTGGCGATAAATTTTTCCATCACGAAATACGGTTATTTCCATTAATTCAGAAAGTGCACTTACCACTGATAAACCTACTCCATGAAGACCGCCGGAAATTGTGTAACCGCTCCCTCCAAACTTGCCCCCGGAATGTAATGTAGTCAGAATTACCTCCAAAGCCGGTTTCCCCATTTGCGGATGAATATCAACCGGTATTCCCCGGCCATTATCATAAACGGTAATACTGTTATCCTGATTAATAGAGACCCTGATCCAATCACAAAATCCTGCTACTGCCTCATCAATGCTATTATCAACAATTTCAAATACCAGGTGGTGAAGCCCCCTGGGTCCAGTAGAGCCTATATACATACCTGGTCTTTTTCGAACTGCCTCCAGACCTTCCAACACTTGTATATCTGATGCATCATAACCATTTCCATTATTTGAGCCGTTCAATGCCTAAACCTCCTTAAGGTAGTTAAAAGCTCGCTTCTGCAGGGTTGTAGAAGAAATAGGTGATAATACCACCCCTTTATCACATACAATCAAAGCCTTTTCCTTGCCTTTTTCACTTACACTGCTAAGTTTTTTATCCATTTTTGCTATCTCAATAATTTCTGTTACTTCTGCAGCAACCGGAGGTTCCAGATTGAGAATGGCGATAATATCGCCAGCCGAAATTATAAAATTGTTACCCAGGTGAATATACATAGAATTACTCCTTTCTTAACAACTGACCCTGGTTAACCAGATAAACTGATCCTCCATTATTAAAAAGTTTATCACTGCGTACCGTGGTGAGAAAACTTTGAAATCCAGTGTTATTAAGATATTCCATCAGGCGCATTTGTCTCTTCTCATCCAATTCTGACAAAACTTCATCCAACAACATTACCGGATAAAAGCCCTGAACCTTTTTTATGGCAAATATTTCTGCTAATTTCAACGTAACCGCAATATTTCTTTGCTGTCCCTGAGACGCGTACTGCCTGGCCAGTTTGTTGTCCAAATAAAGATTAATATCATCTCGATGAGGGCCTAATAATGTCGTTTGTCGCCTTATTTCCTGCTCATATATCTGCTTCATTCTAGTTGCCATTGATTCTTTAAGAATATCCAGATTAATTTTACCACTCTCAACGGGAAAAGAAAGTGCATACCTTAATTTCAACTCTGCCCCTGCGGAGAGTTTATCATGTATTGAAACTGCTATATCTTCCAGTAAATTTACCATATTTATGCGATTAATTATTACCTGAGCTGCACTATCGATAAACAAATCATTGGTAATTGCAAACGCTTTACTATTAGCTTGAGCTTTTCGTAGAAATAAATTCCTTTTCTTTAAAATTTTAGTGTATGACTCCATATGAAAGTAATATTCATTACTTAATTGCTTTAATAAAAAATCCAGAAAATAGCGTCTTTTTGATGGGGATCCCTTTACTAAGAATAAATCGTCTGGAGTAAAAAGAACTACTCTCAGACGATCAGGATGAATCTGATTAGCTCGATTACTATTTATTAGTCTGGTTTTTCCCTGAATGGAACTATAAATAATAGTTTGATCTATTTTTCGGTCATTAAAAATGTGCCGGGAATTAAGGGCATAAGATTGTGCATCATAATTAATCATATCCTGGTCAGTATGAGTACGAAATGAATTACCTGTGGCCAGGACAAATATTGATTCTAAAATATTTGTTTTTCCTTGGGCATTTTCACCGGACAATATCGTCAAACCTTGGTCCGGTGATAATTCCAATTGTTTAATGTTTCTAAAGTTTTTAACCTGTAACCCTGAAAGTTTCAAATGGTTAATATTCTCCTTATTGACTGGTACGAAGCGGAACTAAAACACACAAACAATCATTTCGTTCCGGATTCTTAATTACACTTGGCCCCAGTGAACCAGATAAATCTATAGATATAAATTTACTTTCTGAAGCGAACAATTTGACTGCATCTAAAAAATAATTGGTATTAAAGGCAATACGAAAATCAAAATCACCGTCTACTTTGACCTGCTCAATAACATCTTCTATTTCACCCATATCATCCGAATGAGTATTGAATTGTACTTCGGTTTCACGCAAATTCAATTGTACACTGTGAATTTTTAATTTATCATCCAGCGGCATGGTCCGGGATCTTTCCAGAGCTTTAATCAGGGCTTCAGAATCGAACATTAACCGGGTATTAAAACTTGACGGTATTACCTGTTCATAATTTGGATACTGACCTTCAATCAATCGTGAAAACAATAAAAAGTCATCCTTGTAAAAAACCACATTATTTGCTGTAAAGGCAATATCAATTGTATCATCAGTATCTTCCAGGACCCGATTTAACTCATTAACGGTACGAGTAGGTATTATAAAACTATGAGGTTCTATATCAGGCTGATCAATCGTATAAGTATAAAAAGCCAGGCGGTGAGTATCAGAAGCAACAATATTTAATTTATCCGCTTTGATATCAAACAACACCCCGGTAAAAACCTGACGAAAATGTGTAACCGCAGCCGCAAAAACAGTTTTTTTCAAAGCTTCCCTTAATACTTTTTGAGGGAGAGATAAACATTTTTTTAACTCGTCTATGGGTAGATTGGGGTATTCCATCTGTTGATAAATATTAATAAAACCTGATGAACGCCCATATAAAACATTTAAACGTGAAGATTCCTGATTTAGTTCCAAAGTTATGGTGGTGTCTGGCAGTGATTTTATAAAGTCTGCAAAATAATAAGCATTTACTAATGCGCTGCCGGCCTCAAGAACATTACATTGAGCAGTTGACGCACGAATACCAATTTCCATATCAGTTGCAGTCATAGTAAGGCCTTTATCCGGACTAACTTCAATAAGAAGTCCTCTTAAAACCGGAATTGTGTCCCGAATTGCTGCTGCCCTGTAGACCAGGGTGGTTAAGGACGACAACTCACTTTTTTCTATAGTCAGTTTCAAAATAATACCCCCTCTGCTTTTTCTATCAGGAAGTCCTTTCTCTTTTATTTATTATTTATTAGACTGTAGTCGTAATCGTAGTAGGAACCAGGAATATGTGGAAAAGTCTCATAAACAACAGTAAAATGGGACAAGTTTAAGTGGAAAAAGCTGCTGATAAAAACCGGCAAAATTAGCGAAAAGAATCAAACTTGTGAGTAAACATTTCAATCACAGCAGCCAATTCCAAATCAGTTTGTATTTCCCGTTCCATCTTTTCCACCGAATGAATCACGGTGGTATGATCACGACCTCCAAACTGATCTCCTATCTGGGGAAAAGAAGCATCAGTAAGAGAACGACACAAATACATAGCTACCTGGCGGGGTAGTACGATTTGTTTATGTCTCTTTTTGGATATTAATTCGCTTGTCTCTACATTATAATAGGAACAAACTTCTTTTTGTATCATTTCTATAGTAATTTTTGTTGGTCCTGGTGGTGGTAATATATCTTTTAAAGCTTCTGCTGCCGTATCCATATTAAGAGGTTTGTTGGTTATAGTAGCAAAGGCAACCAGTCTTATTAAAGCTCCTTCCAATTCCCTGATATTTGATTCTATGTAATTGGCAATATAATCTAAAATATCATAAGGGATATTTAATCCATCGGTCTGAGCTTTCTTACGTAAGATAGCAATACGGGTTTCTAAATCAGGGGGCTGAATATCAGTAATTAAGCCCCATTCAAAACGAGAGCGAAGTCGATCTTCCAAAGTAGGAATATTACGGGGAGGCCGATCACTGGAAATGACCAGTTGTTTATTAGCTTCATATAAGGTATTAAAAGTATGGAAAAACTCTTCCTGGGTTCTTTCCTTGCCGGCCAGGAATTGGATATCATCAATTAATAGCACATCTATATTACGATATTTATTACGAAAAGCTGCTGTTTTATCATCTCGAATAGAACTTATCAGTTCATTGGTGAACTGTTCGGAAGAGACATACATAACCCGGGAAGAGTTTTCTTGGGTCAAAATATGATGTCCGATTGCGTGCATAAGATGAGTTTTCCCCAGGCCAACTCCCCCATAAATAAAAAGCGGGTTATAGGCACGGGAAGGTGATTCCCCAACCGCATAACAGGCAGCATGAGCAAAGCGATTGCTATTACCGACTACAAAAGTGTCAAATGAATATCTGGGATTTAAAGAAGGAAAACTCCCCTCTTTTTCGGTTACCGGTTCAGTCGTCAATACCAAAGACACATCTTGTACGGTCAGACTGCGCATTTGATTTTGCATAGTCTCCAGATATCGGGATTCAATCCATTCCCGGGTCAGGGTATTAGGAACCGTTATAAAAACTTTATTGTTACGCATAGTATTATACTTAACCTGAGAAAACCAGATTTCATAGCTGGTGTCCCCGATTTCGTCGCGAATAAGCTGCAGGACTTTTTTCCAGGCTTTGGAAAAATCGTATTCGTTCGGCATAAGAATCCTCCTGTTGATCTGTGGAAAAAGAAATGTTGCCAACAGACAATATGTGAATAACTTGTACAAAAGAACAGTAGATGATTACCAAAATAGCGATGAATAGGACTAAATTTTTGTTACCATTATTAATAATAACAGATAGAAAAGCTAATTAGAAGAGTCTATTAATAGAGACATTCTTGACAGGAGGGCCTATACCTTCATATAATTATATGGTATTTGAAAATATAAGTGTCTGAAATATTAAGGAGGCAATAATATAATGAAGAGGACTTATCAACCCAAAAACAAACAGAGAAAAAGAGAACATGGATTCCGTAAACGGATGTCAACCAGTGCCGGCCGGGCAATACTGGCAGCACGCCGCAAGAAAGGGAGAAAATCATTATCTGCTTAAGGTCGTGATAGCGGCCTTTTATTTTATCCCGGAGAAGGTTTTAAATGCTAGGTAGAGAATTCAGAATAAGTACTGGAAAAGAATACAATAATATATATAAAGGTGGGAAACGAATTCCAGGTAGATATATTATTCTTTTTTATCAGCCAAACAGTCTGGGGATAAACAGGTTTGGTGTTGTGACCAGCAAAAAGGTTGGAAAAGCAGTAACTCGAAATCAGGCCAAGCGTAGATTAAGAGAAATTATCAAGAAAAACGAGCTCGACAAAAAAGGCTTCGATATTATTATTGTAGCTCGATATAATATTGGTGGAGTTACTAGCGAGTTGCTGGAGAAAGACTTTAAAATTGTAACAAAGAAGGCAGGCTTATGGTAAAAATAATTCCCATCCTGTTAATTAGAGGTTACCAGAAAGTTTCCCGGTTTACACCTGCTACCTGTCGTTTCTACCCTTCCTGTTCCAATTATGCAATTGAAGCCATAGAAAAATATGGCATCACCAAAGGGGGCTGGTTAGCAGCCAGGAGAATTATGCGTTGTCATCCTTTCAATCCAGGAGGATATGACCCGGTACCATAAAAATAGGCTAATAGGAATTATGATCCGGGGGGGTTCCCTATTATGAGGAGGTGAAGCCTGCTGACCGTCAGGTGAGCAGGGTTTAGTTTGTGGCATTCATTTGTACAATGGTTTGCAGAGATTATCCAGTATTTATATGACTTTACTGGCACACTGGGTGTTCCTAATTACGGCCTGGCTATTATTTTTATGACTATAGCCATTAAGTTGATTATGTTCCCACTTACGCAAAAACAAATGAAATCAATGCGGGCCATGCAGGAACTGCAGCCAAAAATGAAATACATACAGGAAAAATACAAAGAAGACCCCCAAATCATGCAAAGCAAAATCATGGAACTGTATAAAGAGCATGGGGTTAATCCTTTTGGTGGCTGCTTGCCTTTGTTAATTCAGATGCCTATCTTTATTGCCTTCTATCAGTCGCTGTTTAATTTTAACTTTAAGGTAGTCGAGCATGCCAAATTCCTATGGATTCCTAACATTGGCGCGCCGGACCCGTTACATTTATTAGCCGTTCTGGCCGCTGCTACTACTTACCTGCAGCAGCGCATCTCAATGGTTGATACCCAGGATCCGACGCAAAAATCAATGCTATATGTAATGCCTTTGTTTATGGGATATATCGCCTGGACCATGCCGGCCGGATTACCTTTGTATTGGGTAATGTTCAACATTTTAGGTATTGCCCAGCAATTATATGTTAATCGCAGCAGTAAAATACTTCAGCCTGATAGCGGAACAGGAGTTAGTGTGGAAGCAGTAACAGAAACGAAACAGGTTGTTAAACCGACAAAGCCGGTCACCAACCCAAAACAGGAGACAGGGCAGGGCAAAGGAGGAAAGAAAAATAATGGAGGCTCAAACAATCGAAAAAAGGGGAAAAAGCGTTGATGAAGCCATCAAATCAGCCCTTGAAGACTTGGGCTGTGAAATCGAAGATGTAATTATTGAAATTATTGAAGAACCTACTAAAGGACTACTTGGCATTGTGGGCAAAAAGCCGGCGTTAGTAAGAGTAACTCCCCGGATTAAACCAGAAAATGAAGCCCGCCAGGTATTGGAGAAACTATTAAAACTCATGAAAATCGACTATCAAATTAATCAGGTGGAAATGGATAATGGCCGGGTACGAATTAACATTGTTGGCCAGGATATGGGTTTATTGATTGGTCGTAAAGGGGAAACCCTTAATTCATTGCAATTCATGGTTGGTCTGATTTTAAACCGAGGCCGGGAAGATAAGATTCGGGTAATACTGGATGTAGAAGATTATCGTCGTAAGCGGGAAGAATCCCTGGAAGCATTAGCGGTGCGACTTTCTGATAAAGTTAAAAGTACCAGGAAAAATGTAGTTATGCGCCCGATGAGTTCCCAGGAAAGAAGAATAGTTCATACGGCTCTTCAGGGAGACCCCCAGGTTACTACTTATTCAATGGGGGATGAACCAAATCGTAAAGTAGTAATTTCCTTAAAGAAGTAAAACACCAAAAAGGCCCTGTAGGGGGCCTTTTTTACTGAGCATATTTATTTGATACCGTGTATATAAATTGGTATTTTGGTAAGATAACATTATGTAAATCATAAAGGATAGTGAAAAACATGCTTTACGATGATATTGTTGCCATCGCCACACCCCCGGGAGAAGGGGGCATTGCTATAATCCGTCTGAGTGGAAATAATGTAATAGATAAAGTTCAAAAGGTCTTTAAACCATTTCGGAAGCAGATCCGGTTGGACGAGCGTCCCAGTCATACCTTGACCCTGGGGTGGATAACGGATGAACAGGGGGAATTAATTGATGAAGTCCTGGTGAGCATTATGCGCAGCCCGCACAGCTACACAACTGAAGATGTTGTGGAGATAAACTGTCATGGCGGAACTCTGCCTGCCAGACAAATACTGCGCCGCATGATGGGACTGGAAATAAGGCTGGCGGAACCAGGTGAATTTACCCGTCGAGCTTATTTAAACGGCCGATTGGATATCAGTCAGGCGGAAGCGGTTATTGAACTGATAAGAGCAAAATCAGATCAGGCCAGACGACTGGCCCTGAGACAATTAGATGGATATAATAGCCGCCAGATTAAACAATTGGAAGATCAATTAATTCATATTAATGCTTTGGTTGAAGCCAGCCTTGATTTCCCTGATGATGTAGGAGAACCGGATTACCCGGCCGTAGAAGAACAATTGACTAATATTCTTGAGCAAATAGAACAAATAATTGCGGCGGGAAAAAGAGCCGAAATATATCGCGAGGGGATTAAGGTAGTTATCTGTGGAAAACCTAATGTGGGCAAATCCAGTTTACTCAATGCTTTATTACGCAAAGAAAAAGCTATTGTAACAGATATTCCGGGTACTACCAGAGATGTAATTGAAGACTACCTCAATATAAAAGGCATACCAGTAAAACTTATGGATACAGCGGGAATCAGAACTACACATGATCTGGTTGAGCGTATCGGAGTAGATCGTTCCCGGGAAGTTATCAGTGAAGCAGACCTGGTTATATTTCTGGTCGATTTTGAATCTGGAATTACAGAAGAAGATTTGGAAATATTTCATGGTATTGAAAATCGTCACATTATTATTCTGGTAAACAAGGAAGACCTGGAAGAAAAAAATATCAGCGAAGAAGAGCTGTTGCAATACTTCCCCGGAGTAAAGGTAATTAGGGGTTCAGTAAAAGAAGATATTGGTTTGCAGGAGTTGGAAAACAGTATAGAATCCATGGTATTATCTGAAAATCTGAACGCAGACGATATGGAAATAATGCTTAACCTGCGTCAAATAGCGGTTTTGGAAAAAGCCAATCAACACCTGCAAGATGCGCGACATAATTTAACTACTATACCGTTGGACTGTTTGGCCGTTGATGTATGGGGTGCTCTGGAGTCCCTGGGAGAGATAAGCGGGAAGAACTTAAAAGAAGAAGTACTGGATCGCATATTCAGCGAATTTTGCATTGGCAAATAGAATCTATTTATATAAATCTGCTTAAATGGGAGGATGGCCTGTGAAATACGAGGCAGGAAGCTATGACATAATTGTGATTGGTGCCGGGCATGCCGGGTGTGAAGCAGCATTGGCAGGTGCCCGTATGGGTTGCAGCACCCTGTTAATAACTTTGAGCATGGAGTTTATTGCTTCAATGCCCTGTAACCCATCCATTGGCGGACCGGCTAAAGCCCAGCTGGTAAGAGAGATGGATGCTTTGGGTGGTGAGATGGGTATAAACATTGACAAGGCCAACCTGCAGATAAGGACGATAAATACGGGTAAAGGCCCGGCCGTACAAAGCTTGCGTGCTCAGGCGGATAAACATGAATATCATGTAGAAATGCTAAAGACCCTGGTTAATCAGCCTAACTTGGATATACTCATGGCGGAAGTAGAACAAATTGAAACCCGGGCGGGAAGAGTTACCGGCATCATTACAAAAACCGGGGCTCATTTCAATTGCCGGGCAGTAATAATTACTTCGGGAACCTATTTGAAGGGACGCATAATTGTTGGAGAGGTAATATACGATGGCGGACCGGGTAATCAGTTTCCGGCCATAAAACTATCCGACTGTTTGCGTGACCTGGGATTTGAGCTGGGCAGATTTAAAACTGGTACCCCGCCGCGTATTAGTCAAAAAAGTGTAGACTTTTCGAAAATGATAGAGCAACCTGGAGATGAAACTCCGCATAGATTTTCTTATATCAGTCCCCGTATTAAAAGAGAGCAGTTATCCTGTTGGCTAACCTACAGTACACCACTGACCCATAAGATTGTACAGGATAATCTGGATCGTGCTCCTATGTTTACCGGAGTTATAAAGGGAAAAGGACCCCGCTACTGTCCTTCATTTGAAGACAAAGTAGTAAGGTTTGCCCATAAGGATGCTCACCAATTGTTTGTAGAACCGGAAGGACGGGGTACAGATGAAATGTATGTGCAGGGCTTAAACACCAGCTTGCCGGAAGATGTTCAAATTCAGGTATTAAAATCTATTCCCGGACTGGAAAATGTACAAATGATTCGCACCGGCTATGCGATTGAATATGATTATATAAACCCGGCTCAGTTAAAGCCTACCCTGGAGACTAATGCGGCAGAGGGGTTGTTTACGGCCGGACAAATTAATGGAACTTCCGGATATGAGGAAGCAGCCGCCCAGGGTTTAATCGCCGGAATTAATGCGGCCCTTATGGTGCAGGAAAAAGAGCCGTTTATACTCAAACGAAGTGATGCCTATATAGGCGTATTAATTGATGACCTGGTTACCAAAGAAATTGATGAACCTTACCGTTTGCTCACCTCCCGGGCAGAGTACCGGCTGCTGTTACGTCAGGACAATGCTGATTTACGCCTGACGGAAAAAGGTCGTCAGATTGGTTTGGTTAACGATTATCGTTGGGAAATATTCCAGAACAAAATTAAACTTTTGGAAAAACAGAAACAAATGATGAAAGACCATACCTTTACTCAGGCAGACAAGAAAATAGCAGATTTTTTATCCGCTAAAAATAGTGCTGCATTAAAAGATCGGATATCTTTATGGGAATTATTACGCCGTCCGGAAATGAATATGCAATCCTTTATTGAGCAGGGATTTATAGAAGAGCAGGATGTGGATATATTGGAACAGCTGGAGATCCAGGCTAAATATGAAGGATATATCGCCAAACAGCAAGAGCAGGTTAACAAGTTTGAAAAACTGGAAAGTAAAATTATTCCCCAGGATATAAATTATAAGAATGTATTTGGACTTTCCAATGAAGCGCTACACAAATTAACTACCCGCTTACCGGTATCGGTAGGTCAGGCATCGAGAATTGCCGGAGTTAATCCTGCAGATATAAATGTTTTATTAATATATTTGGAAAAACAAAGAAGGAAATAAGAGACGCATATGGAATATAATGTAAATAGATACAGGGATTTATTAATCGATGAAAATACCCGACAAAATCTGGTGAGCCGCAAAAGCATTGATTCTGAATTGGACATGCATATTCAGGACAGTCTGGCGATAACCAACTACCTGGATATAAACAGGCAAAAGATAATTGATATTGGCAGCGGTGCAGGTTTCCCCGGATTAATACTGGCTATGCATTGTCCGGAAGCCAGTTTTACTCTGGTTGAATCTGATAAAAAGAAATCAGCTTTCCTTTCCCGGGTGGTCCAGGAAATTGGTCTGAAAAACACTATAGTTATTAACCGTCGAGTGGAAGACGTGGGTCAGGATAGTAATTTCCGGGAAGGTTTCGACATCTGTACTGCGCGAGCGGTGGCACCTCTACAGGTTTTATTGGAATATGGTATTCCTTTGCTCAAAACAGGTGGCCGGCTGGCTTTATGGAAAGGTATAAATTATTTGACAGAAATAGAAGCCGCCCGCCAAGCTTTATCCGTTTTACAAAGTGAGGTGGAAGAAGTATTTCAATATAATCTCATGGGGGAACGGGATCGGGCTATGGTATTAATTCGTAAACATCAGAATACTCCGGCCAGATATCCGCGTCGAGTTGGAATCCCTGCAAAACGTCCATTATAGGAGGTGGAATACTTGGTAATCAAAAGCCTGGAAAAACTCCTGGGGCGAAATGTAGAGGATAAAATTAGTCGTATTGCTTTGGAACAAATAAAACCAGGCCCTTACCAACCGCGTAGTCAGTTCAATGAAAGCGATTTGCAGGAATTAGCACAATCAATTAAAGCTTATGGTGTAATCCAGCCAATTATAGTCCGTCAGATTTCAGATGGTTATCAGATTATTGCCGGGGAAAGGCGTTATCGAGCCTGCTGCTTGTTACAGCTCGAGACGATTCCAGCTATTGTCCAGGATATGAATGATGAAAAGGCTGCGGCGGTATCTTTAATTGAGAACTTGCAGCGCCGGGAACTAAGTTATCTGGAAGAAGCTAATGCGTATAGTATGCTTATTAATCATTTTGGTTTAACCCAGGATGAATTAGCCAGAAAGATTGGCCGCAGTCAACCGTCCATTGCCAATAAAATGAGATTATTAAAATTGCCTGAACCAGTTCAGTCGTTGATTTCACCCGATATTATTACGGAAAGACATGCCCGGGCTCTGTTAAAGCTGAACTCAACTGAATTACAAATGACGGTACTGCGTGAAGTGTACGAAAAAGATCTTACCGTAAAGGAAACCGAGGAAATGGTTGCCAGTCTGTGTCAGCATAGTATCCCCAGGGAAAAGCACGAAAAAGAAAATGGACAAAATGTATCCATGATTATCCGTGATGCCAGAATCTTTATTAATACTATTAAAGAAACGGTAAAACGGGCCAAACAAACTGGGATAAATATAACTATCAGCGAAAATGATCAGGAAGATCAATTTGAATTGGTGATACGCATAATCAAACAACGGCAGGAAAACCTTAAAACGGCCCGAAATTAATAGCGGATAATTATGAAACTAAGAAAGTCACGGAAAAAGATGAAGCGCACCTCCAAAGATGGAATTATTTGTCCATTTGGGGTGCGCTTCAATATTTTACCCGCTCCTTTAAGTCTTTTAAATATTAAGGTTTAGGTTCCGGGCATCTTGGTGAAGACCCGGCGCGGGTCAACGTTATTACGCAGGATAGCCAATACCTCATCAGAAGGTGGTTCTACAAACTCTACCTTATCAGGTACCAGCAGTTCAAAACCGGTACAAGCCTGAGCTATTTCCACGGTCATTCCCGGATTAAGAGCTTTGATTCTCATCCGCTTGCTAACCGGATCAAAATCATAAACTCCAACCTGAGTAACTACTGCAGTTGGTCCGCCCAGTAAGCCTGCTTTGGCTCTGCTGTCTCCGCCATCCAGGTAACCGGGAGTAGTTATAAAATCTACTTTTTCCGGGAAGCGGTCCGGGGTCTGAAGACCAACCAGCACAGACTGTTCTGTTAAGGAACCGATATCATTTCCGCCACCACTGCCAGGCAGTATCGACTTCAAATTCTCATAACTGCCAATAACGGAAGTATTGACATTACCATACATATCTATCTGGGCTCCGCCCTGGAAGGCGATATCCACATAACCTATGGCACATTGGCCAAATGATAGAGCCATTTCCATAGACATGGGAGATTTACGGAAAGTAAAAGGACAACCTACTGACCAGGGCATGTCACCCTCTATCGGATCTTGTCCACCGCTCTCATAAACCATAGTGATGTTTTGGGCGTGGGTTTTCTTGGCCAGCATACCGCCTACCATGGGAAGGCCAGTACCTACATAAACAATTTCCCCATCGGTAATAAGGCGGGAGATATTATAAGCCAGCATTTCCAAGGGGTTAGCCGGTGCTACATTACTCATTAAGATACCTCCTTCCTTAATCCCATTTGGGGATAACTTCCTGGTAATCAAAGCTTACCAGAGAATCGTCGATAGTGTACTGGGCTGCCTGCATCTGTTGACGTGCAGTATCAATAAAACGGATACCACCAAGTTTTTCTATAAAGTCATATTGGTCTTTAGTTGAAAATACCCAATGATCAAAGTACGGTTGAACATTCTCTTCTTTGGGGGTAATAATACGAATAAGCCATTCCCACCATTCCCGTGACCAGTAATAATGTCCGGGACAGCATCCTGGCAAGGCACCATAAGGCAAGTCAACAACTGCATCGACATACCAG
>JAAYBS010000067.1 GCA_012718855.1 Syntrophomonadaceae bacterium | reverse complement strand
CGATATTATTATGCTAAAAACTATTAAAAATAATTAAAAGAAGTGAAACCATAAAACTATTCTACAATAAAATTGTTATTCCTGCTTACAATAGTATAACTTTTGATATAAGGGAAAATATATGTCTTTTTATCTTATTTCACTATTACATTGCATGATAAGTTTATATCAATTAATCTGAAAACGGGGATATTGTTAAAGATAATAAATTATAAGACAGGATGTGTATATATGTTAAACTTTAATCTTCAATTTCCCACCCGTATACATTTCGGGCAAGGTAAAATCGAGGAATTGGGTAAAGAAATATTGCAATATGGAACCAGGGTGTTAATGGTCTATGGAGGCGGCAGTATAAAACGTAATGGTCTGTATGATCAGGTAGTACAAGTCTTTAATAATAATGGAATTTATTATAAGGAACTTTCTGGTGTTCAATCTAATCCACGCATCAGCAGTGTTCGTGATGGAGTTGCCATTTGCAAAGAACATAATATCCAGCTGGTACTAGCAGTTGGAGGGGGCAGCAGCATTGACTGTGCCAAAATAATCGCTGCCGGTGCTAAATATGAAGGAGATGCTTGGGACTTTTTTACACGTAAAGCCAGGATTAATGAGGCTCTACCGTTGGGTACAATACTTACGCTGGCCGCTACCGGATCAGAGATGAATGGTAATGCGGTAATAAGTAATGAAGCGACCCTGCAAAAAAAGGGAACCGGCAGCAGTTATTTGATTCCCCAATTCTCCATACTGGATCCGGTATACACCTATACAGTTCCGTCTGAACAGACAGCCGCCGGGACAGCAGATATCATGAGCCATGTATTTGAACAGTATTTTAGCCCCACACCAGGTACGTTTATACAGGACCGCTTGGCAGAAGCTATGCTCAAAACCTGTATCCATTATGCGCCAATAGCCATTGCTGAACCAATTAACTATGAAGCCCGGGCTAATTTGATGTGGACCGGCTGTCTGGCATTGAATGGATTACTATCGGCTGGCAAACGCACTGATTGGGCAACCCATGATATAGAACATGAACTCAGTGCCCTGTACGATATTACTCATGGTCTGGGATTGGCTATTCTCACCCCATACTGGATGCTCCATGTTCTGGATGAACAAACCGCAGTCCGCCTGGCCGAATATGCCCGTCAGGTATGGGGAATATCAGAAAATGACGAAATGACAGCTGCCCGCGCAGGCATTAAAAAAACCGCTGCATTTTTCAGGTCACTGGGCCTGGCTGGTAGTCTAAAAGAAATCGGTGTTGAAAATAAAAGTCTGCAAGAAATGGCTGAAAAGGCAGCATCAAGCCGGGGACTAGGTGCATTTAAAACCTTGCATTATCAGGATGTTCTGGAGATATTGCAAGCTGCTTATGAAGGAGCCGAGCTTTAGATTGACTTAATAAGTCCGGGGACTGTCCCCGGACTTATTAAACTGTCCAGCCATATTTACCTTTCATCTCCACAAAAGCGACCTCTCCGATAGTTTCAATATGTAAATTACCTTCCAAATCCCGAGTAATTAGTTTTAACTGCTGCATACTACGGGGACCTACAGGAATAATCATGATTCCACCTGTAGCCAGTTGATTAATTAATGTTTCAGGCATTATTTCAGCAGCCGCGGTAACAATTATTCTGTCATAGGGAGCATGTTCTTCCCAGCCTGCACTTCCATCGTCAATTCGATAGCAAATATTCGTATACCCCAAATATTCCAGTTTTTTACGGGCACTTTCAGCCAACTCCCTTATCCTTTCGACGGTATAAACTTCCCCGGAAAACTCGGCCAATAATGCAGTCTGGTACCCGGAACCGGTTCCAATCTCCAACACCCGACAGTTTTCATTCAGGTCCAATCGGTCAGTCATTTCTAGAACCAGGCTGGGTTGTGAAATTGTCTGTTCGTAACCAATTGGCAAGGGTCTGTCAAGGTATGCATATTCTTTAAATTTATTATCTATAAAAAAGGAACGGTCCAGTGATTTAAAAAAATCTACTAACTTTTGATCCATACCTTCCACCTCCAATAATAGTTTAGTCTTGCCAGAATTGTGATTATTATAATAAAAAGTCCTCATAAAACAGCTTTATTGCATTTACTCTATATTTTTTATTTTACCGGAGTTTGGTTGCTATGGTTAACAATGAATCCATTATTGCCTGATTTACCCTTTGTGTATGGGCTTTTCTGGGAGATTGAGCCTGGAAAGTACAAAAAAATAAGGAAAATATTGCAGAGTAAGGAGGGAAAATGTAAATAAATATAGAAAAGGGTGGGTATAGGTAGTAAAAGGTAGATAATGGTATTATATGGCGGTTGCCGACCGGAATAATCTAAATATTATATACATTTGCCTTGGTCATAGTCTGCTACGGCATCTTGAAAATATTGGATGAATAGTGGGGAATTACAATTTGTACAAGCAAAAGAATGGCATTGGTGATGAGGGGATACGCCGTACAGTTTTGTTAATGGCCTTGGTTTTGCTTGTTGTTATTATGTCATTTACCGGCTTTGTTAACTATATGACCTTTGCAGATAATTATAATAACTCCCTAGCAAATACATATTCAGTTGCCGGAAATGAAATCGTTCGCAAAATTGAATATTCACTTATGTATGGTAAACCCATCAATAACTTTTATGGTATGAACGATACCCTGAAAGAATTAAAAATGGTTATTGATGAGGTGGATCAGGTAAAGGTAGTTACTCCTGAGGGAGATATTCTTTATGATTTTGATGGTTTTGTCAGAGATGCCAGGTTACCGGACAAGTTATTGGATACAAATGGATTAAAACAAAGCACCTCAATGGAAAACCCCTACTATGAATTCTATAAGGGTAAAGTTTATATTTTTATACCAATAAATGAAAACAAGATAAACCAGGTCGCCAGTTTGGTAATGATATTTCCTGGTAAGTGTTTCCTCCAAATGAACAGTACTTTTACCAAAAAATTGTTCATTTATCTGATTCTCATTGCTGTTTTGGCCCTAATAATATTAAGCATAATACTCTTCAGAACTCGATTTATTTTCATAAATAATGAGATAGATAAAAAGAAACTATTGTTGGTTTTAATTATAGTGTTAGGATCGGCCCAGTTAGTATACAGCTGCATTAACTATGTACTGTTTAAGAGTGCCTACAATGACATGGCTGACTCCAGCAGGATTTTCATCGAGAATATTGTAGGTGAAAACATTGAGGGTATTTATTCCAAGGGACTACATTTAGAAAGTATTGAAGGTGTAGATGATTATTTAAACAGTATTAATGAGGGATTACCACAAATCAAAGATATTTATCTGGATTACCAGCCGGAAACACAACTCCGGAAGGATGAAAAGTCAATAATTATTACTGCTGTTGTTTCGCAGGATTATATTGATGACCAGATGTTTGCGATTTTACTTAATATGCTGACTGTACTTGTTATTTCAATATTCTTTATGATCGAGCTTACTCTTCTGGCAGTAACTCTAATGATAAGAGGGCCCACAGTTAAAGAGAAAATTACTGAAAGTAAGGCGGATATTAGAACAAGTCATGGATTAATAAGAGCACTTATCTTTTTCATAAATTTATGTGCCTATATGTCAATGACATTTGTCCCCATTGTTATGAAAAAGCTCTATATACCTATAGCCGGATTACCAAAAGATGTAGTATTGGGGTTACCACTTTCAGCCGAAATGCTGGGGGGAATAATAGCCATATTAATTGCGGGTCGGACCATTAACCGGCAGGGGTGGAGCAGTTTGTTTATCACGGGAGCTGTTTTCCTGGCAGTTGGCAATTTGTTGTCAGGAATGAGCCCCGGCGCAATCCCCTTCATTCTTTCCAGAATGGTGGCAGGATTGGGTTTAGGATATATACTAATGACCATTCGCAGTTTGGTTGTATCATTGCCGGAGAGCAATGCCGGTATCGCTGAATTTGCTGCCGGATCAATTGCGGGACTTAATTGCGGAGCAGTAATTGGCGGTATGCTGGCTGACCGGATTGGTTATGAGGCAGTATTTTTCCTTGCTGCCTGTGGAATAATTATCCCTATTATTTATGTCAGCAAATTAATGACCGGCTATGAAATAGCTATTAAAAGTAATGACGTAGTTTCTTCCCGGGAAAAAGTAATAGCCTTTTTCACCGATAAAAAGGCGTTACTGTTTCTTCTTTGTATTTTCATCCCATATTTTATATGCGGAGCATTTCTGGATTATTTTTTTCCACTGTTTGCCTCAGGAAACGGACTTTCTCAGAGCGATATAAGCAGAGGAATCCTGTTAAATGGGCTATTTATTATATATCTAGGCCCCTTCCTGACCCGAATTGTAATTAATAAACTGGGTAATACCAAAGGAATAATTGCTTCCATGTTGATTGTTGTATTTGCTTTGGCCGTATTCGCATTTTCAGGATCAATTCTTGCGGCCTTTATAACTATCATTTTGTTAGGTATAGCCGAAAGCTTTGGAGTATCGTTGAAGACAACCTATTTTCTTAGCCGTAAGGGAATCAAGGATATGGAGATTAACAAAGGAATTGCATCCTTCAGCATATTGGTCAGCTCAAGTCGGATGGCCGGACCGATCGTATATGGTATGGCTTTGTCTTTGGGAATGAGAATGGGGGTGGGACTGATATCCGTAATCGTTTTATTTTTGTTGATGATATTTGTATTGTTTACCTGGCAAAAACCTATTACTGATAAAGCGAGTTAATACAGTTAGATGGATACAGGACTCATTATTTAGCGGGAATTGAGGTCTTAAACATGAAACACAAAATAAAAATACTAATTTTGTGCATAGTTTCGATATTTATGCTTTCAGGTTGTACTGGTGGGGATTTGCTGCAGCAAAGAGAAAAAAAAGCTGCTCAAAGTAACACTATTCTGATTGGTGTACCGGTTCCTATGGACTTTGCCCGGGAAAATACCAAATTCCTGCAGGGCATTGAACTGGCTGTGGAAGATATAAATGCTGCAGGTGTGAACGGTAAGAAAATAGAGGTGGAAATTGTTGATGACAAAGGTATCTTCAAGAATGCTGTTGATATTGCCCAAATGTTCTCAGAAAATACTGAGATGATAGCAGTAATAGGGCACTGGTATTCTGATATCTGTATACCAATAGCGAAGATTTATGAAGAAGCGGGAATGCTTAATATTGTCCCCACTGTTTCCAATCCTGAATTAACGGAAAAAGGCTATAAATATGTCTTCCAAAATATAACCAGCGATAACGAAATAGCCAGAAAAATTTGCAGTCATGCCAAGGCACAGGGATATGACAAAGTAGTAATTTATTATGAAGAAAGTTCATATGGTGAAAACCTTGCTTATGCCATTGAAGCTGCTGCAAAGAAAAATGAAATCAAAGTTGTAGACAGAACAGCCGGATTGGTAACGGTAGACCAATTCAGGAAAGCCCACGATAAATGGAAGGCTCTGGAGTTTGATGCAGTATTACTGGCATTGAATATGCCAGAAGGTGGAAAGGTTATCAGTGAGTTACGGGAACTTAATCAGGAAGCAGGAATTATAGCTGCCGATGGCCTTGATGTGGAACATTTTTCAGATGAATTGGGTGATAAGGCAGAAGGAGTGGTTATAGTAACAACATACAGTCCCGGGTATTTAAATTCTGAACTACAGGGATTTATTGACAGATACCAGAAAAAATTCAATGATAAGCCTGATATATGGGCTATACAGGGATATGAATCTCTGCAACTAATTGCCTGTGCCATTGATGCCACAGACTCTTACTCTCCCACCGTGATTGCAGATTATTTACATAACATGAAGAAGCAGAAGTCAATTTTAGGAACTATTTCTTTCAACGAGCATGGAGAACTGGAAGGCCGCGGAATATATACCAAAGTTATTATTGATGGGCAAACCCATTATTTCAATTAAAGTTTGATAAGGAAGGAAAAAGTTCATGTCGGAAAATAAAATTTTTAGAAAAGTATCATTGGATCGCTTATCTTCTCCAGAAGAACTTGATCAGCGATTGGCTGTTACCACTCCCATTGGATGGTTGGCCTTGGTATCCATATCTCTTTTGGTAACTGCGGCACTTATATGGGGATTTTTAGGCAGTATTTCTGATAAAGCGGTAGGGCGTGGCATCATATTATCCAGTGGTGGAATTACCAGTATTACGCATCATGCTAATGGGCAGATTACTGATTTGAGCATAAATGACGGTGATTATATAGAGAAAGGGCAGGTAATTGCCAGAATTGATCAAAGCGAGTTAATTGCCAATATTAATCAGAGCAAAGCTGATCTGGAAGCTGCCAAGGCTATTGATCTTGAAAATCTGGAAATGAACAACAGTAAACTAAACTACAATGTTTACGGAAAAATTGCGGAGATATTTAAAGATTATGAGGCCAATGTAGCCAGTCTTAACCGTCAGAGAACCTATTACATAAATCAGAAGGCTAATGCTGAACTTGAACTGGAGCAGGCCAGAATTAACTATGAGAATAGTCTTTCAGGTTTTAATCGCAACAAGGTTTTGTATGAAAACGGTGCAATCTCCAAAATTGTTTACGAAGAATCCAAAGATCAGTTGGCACTCCACCAAATGGCTTATAACAACAAGAAACAAACATTGGCGATGTTGCCCTTATCAGACCTGCAGCAGGTTGAAGCAGCCTGTAAAGCTCAGGAACAATGGCTTAAAGATACCGTTACTGTTTCCATCATTGATTTGGAGAATAACATAGCGAAAATGCAGCGAGATCTAGTTACCAACAGTGAAGTAGTAGCAAGTGCTTCCGGCCGCGTTCTGGAACTGAAAGTAAAAAAGGGCGATATTATTCAGGCTGGAGGGGTAATTTGCACCATTGGCCAGGAAAATGCCCAGACCGATACATTGGAAGCAGTAGTATATGTGCCAGTAGAACAAGGCAAAAAGATTATTCCCGGTATGGAGGTAAATATTTCTCCCAGTACAGTAAAAAAAGAAGAGTATGGATTCATGCTGGGCAATGTAGTACATGTGTCTGAATATCCGGCCAGTGCACAAAGGATGATGCTTACCCTGGGAAATAACGAACTGGTTAATCAGTTAATGGGAGATGGGGCTCCCATCGAAGTCAAGGTAAAGCTGGTTTTGGATAATTCCACCGCCAGCGGCTATAAATGGTCAACAGCTGAAGGTCCTAAAATTATTATCGATGATGGAACTTTTTGTATTGGTGAAGTGAAGGTTGCAGAGAAAAGGCCTATCAGTATGGTAATCCCGTTTATTAAAAAGATCCTGCCGATATAAAGAAATTACATCGTAAGCGGATTCTGAGGTGATAGATATGCATACCAGTCAAAATCGAAAAAAAGTACCTACTGTACTTCAGATGGAAGCTGTTGAATGTGGAGCAGCTTCACTGGCTATGATCATGGGATATTATAAAAAATACCTTCCCCTGGAAGTATTAAGGGTAGATTGCGGTGTTACCCGTGACGGAGTTAAGGCCAGCAATATGCTAAAAGCTGCACGACGTCATGGATTTGTGGCTAAAGGCTTCAGGAAAGAACCAGAGGAACTCAAAGATATTTTGTTGCCGGCAATTATACACTGGAATTTTAATCACTTTGTGGTCCTGGAAGGTTTCGTTAAAGACAAAGTATTTATAAATGATCCTGCCAGCGGGCCTCGTACCATTTCCGAAGAAGAATTTGATATGGCTTTTACCGGAGTGGTATTAACCTTTGAACCTGGAACGGAGTTTCAACCCAGCGGCAAGAAGAACAATTTTTTTGAATCATTGAGCAACTGGCTGATTGGCTCCAGAACAGCGATTACATATCTAGTATTGATTGGGTTACTGATGGTTATACCTGGTCTTATTATTCCGGCTTTCAGCAAAATCTTTATTGATGACATACTTCTGGGCGGCAAAAATGAATGGCTGAAACCTTTGCTCTGGACGATGGGGTTAGTTGTGATTCTGCAAGCTGTACTTACAGGTTTGCAACAGCATTATCTTTTGAAAATGGAAACCAAGGTCGCTATAAGCAATGCCGGTAAGTTTTTCTGGCACATATTCCGACTGCCGGTAGAATTTTTTCAGCAGAGATCCGCAGGGGATATTGGCAATCGTCTGCAGAGCAATGACACAGTAGCAGCTTTTCTATCCCGTGAAATGGCAGAAACTGCCATAGGCTTCTTAACCATACTTTTTTATCTGGCTGTCATGATGCAATACAGCGTGACACTGACTCTGGTTTCCTTTTTGGCAGCTTGTTTGAGCATTGCCTATCTATTATATGCTTCCAACCAGATTGAAACCATGAATAAAAAATTGTTGCAGGATCGTGGTAAAGTAATGGGATTTTCCGTATCAGGGTTATACATAATTGAAACGCTGAAAGCATCCGGATCGGAGTCAGACTTTTTTGCCAAGTGGTCAGGGTATCATGCCAAGGAAATTAATACCCAACAAAAATTAGGTAAAACCAGTCAGATACTTATACATCTACCGGAGTTCCTGGGAGAATTTGCGGATGTAATAGTCCTGTTTGTTGGTGGACTGATTATTATGAGCGGCAATCTGACCATAGGTTCTCTAATAGCATTTCAGGGTTTATTGAGAAGCTTTATGACCCCGGTAAATTCTCTCACTCAGATGGGGATGAAGATGAAACAAGTTCAAGGTGACATAAACCGTCTGGAAGATGTATTTAATTATAAACTTGATGAAAATGTTCTTCGGGAAGTCGAAGTTGATAAAGAAGACGACGCCTATAGAAAATTGGAAGGATTCATTGAGGTTAAAGAACTGACTTTTGGTTATAATCCCTGGGATCCACCGCTGATCGAAAATTTTAATCTGACCCTTAAACCAGGGTCCAGAGTGGCACTGGTTGGTGGTTCCGGAAGCGGTAAAAGTACAGTAGCGCGATTAATATCAGGAATTAATAAACCATGGTCAGGAGAGATCCTGTTTGATGGGGCAAGTCGTGAGAATCTGCCCCGGAGTGTGATTATTAATTCCATGGCAGTAGTAGACCAGGATATCACTATGTTTGACGGCAGCATTAGAGAAAACCTGACTATGTGGGATGGAACTATACAGGAAAACTACATGATTCAAGCTGCCAAAGATGCCTGTATTCATGATGATATAGCTATCCGGGACAAGGGATATGACCATAAGGTGACTGAGGGCGGTACCAACTTCAGTGGTGGTCAGCGGCAGAGACTGGAAATTGCACGTGCACTTGCAACGAATCCATCAATATTAATACTGGATGAGGCGACCAGTGCCCTGGATGTAAATACTGAAAAGGTTGTAGATGAAAATATTAGACGCAGGGGATGTACTTGTATAATTGTAGCTCATCGTTTAAGCACTATAAGGGATTGTGATGAAATCATTGTCATGGATCGTGGGAAAATTGTGCAGCGGGGAACTCATGACGGGCTAAAGAATGTTGAAGGTCTTTACTCGCAGTTGATTAGTACATAAACAGACTCGAAAGAGGGGTAGTTGTCTTGAGTTTTATTCAAAATATTCCTTTTAAAACCATCCAGGCAGAAGGAAACAAACCTTTAATCATAACCCCAAACCAGGTATGGATGGTAAATGAAGGACAGGTTGATATTTTTATAACCCGTATTTTAAGTGATAATTCAACGGGTAATCGTACATATTTATTTTCAGTAGATAAAGGGGAACTGTTTACCGGTACAGATACCTTAAAGATTGAAGAAGATGTTTATACACTTTTGGCAGTTGGCCAATCGGGTACTGAACTCCTGGAAATGAGCGCAGGTAAGCTGGATGAACTATCAGATAACAGTAGCCTTGATGAAATAATATTCTTGTTTAAGCAATGGATTGATAAATGGGAACAGAGGAAATTTATATCTGATTATCCCATTGACTGGACGAAAAGGCCGGTTATATCTCAAATCACAGCTTTTAGCAAAGATGTTTTTCGTCAGGCTGTAGAAGAATTGCGTTTAATAAGAAATGAGGAAATTTTACGAAATAAACTGAAGGATGAAAAAGACAGATCATATATGCATAGTGGTCTGACCAGATTGATAAATACGTTGAATTTAAAAACCAAGAGTCCTATTTACGAAGATGACATATATATCGACAACCTTTTATATAAAGCATGTTTAATGGTAGGAAAATCAAAGAAAATCAGGATATTACCTTCCTACGGCCTGAAACATAATAATGCTGAGTCCAAGGATCTGCTGGGTGATATTGCCAGAGCATCCCAGATACGTACCCGCCAGATTATTTTAAAGGATAACTGGTGGAAGGAAGATAATGGTCCCCTGTTGGTTTTCAGGCAAGAGGATAATCAACCAATGGCGCTGGTGCCTATAAATCCAACCAGATATGCCTTGTACAATCCCAAAGATGACAGCCGAATAATTGTAGATGCTGAAGTTGCTGATTCGATAAAAGCCCAGGCTTATACATTTTATCGTCCCTTGCCGGCCAAGGAGATTGGTTATCGTGATTTGCTTGCTTATCTGGGTGATTCCATCTGGAAATCAGACGCGGTAACAGTTTTGCTAATGGGCTTGCTGGGCGGATTACTGGGAATGCTTACCCCTATTGTTACTGGAATAATATTTGATCGGGTTATACCGGATGGTGAACGAATGTTACTGATACAGATTGGCTTCCTTTTAATTGCTATAGCTATCACTACATTTGCTTTTAATCTAACCAGAGCCTTTGCCATGCACCGGATTGAAGGGAAAACGGAGGCAGATTTACAGGCAGCTATCTGGGATCGTTTATTGAGCCTGCCGGTTCCATTTTTTAAGGATTATACCGCTGGTGAACTGGCGGGAAGAGCAATGGGGATAAGCCAGATCAGAGCAATATTATCCGGAGCAGTTGCTAACACCATGATATCTGGTATATTCTCCATATTCTATATGGTTGTGTTGTTTTATTACAGTTGGAAATTGGCCCTTATCAGTTTACTGGTAGTACTGCTGGTAATGAGCATATCTTTATTATTTGGGTTCCTGCAACTACGATATGAAAGACAACTAATTGACTTGAACAATACATTATCCGGTAAGGTTTTCGGCCTATTAAGTGGTGTAAGCAAAATCAAAACCTCCGGAGCTGAAAAACGTGCTTTCAACAATTGGGCACAAGATTTCAGTGAGGTCCGAGATGTTACCTTTAGAAATGAAAATCTGGGAAATAAGATGGCGGTATTTAATTCTACAGTCAATGTAATAGCTACCGGAATAATATTTTTCTCCATGTTTAAACTTCAGGGGGCAACTTTGGGAGCAGGAAAATTTATTGCTTTTAATTCGGCATTCTCAAGTTTTCTGGGAGCCATGCTCGAAATATCTGCAGTAGTGTTGCAACTTAACGTTATAAAGCCTTTATACGAGCGAACCCGTCCCATTTTGGAAGCTTTGCCTGAGTTTAATCAGGATAAAGTGGACCCGGGTGAACTAAACGGCAATATTGAGGTAAGTCATGTTAATTTCCGTTATCAACCGGACGGACCACTAATTTTAAACGATATTGTTCTGGAAATTAATAAAGGAGATTATGTGGGTATAGTTGGTCCGTCAGGCAGTGGCAAATCGACCTTGTTCAGGCTGTTATTGGGATTCGAAAAACCGGAATCAGGGCAGATATATTACGATCAGCAGGATCTGGAGAATGTGGATATTAGATCAATTCGACGTCAACTGGGGGTTGTTCTACAAAGTGGACAGTTAATGCAGGGCAGCATTTACGATAATATCGTAGCTGCCAACCCCGGCCTGTCAATTAACGATGCTTGGGAAGCTGCACGCATGGCCGGAATGGAAGATGATATAAAGAATATGCCTATGGGTATGCACACCATGGTAAGTGAAACCGGTAGTACATTATCCGGAGGCCAAAAACAACGGTTACTTATTGCCAGGGCGATTATTTCCAGACCCAAAATAATTTACTTTGATGAAGCTACCAGTGCTCTTGACAACAAGACTCAAAAAATTGTTAGCGAAAGTCTGGCCGGCTTGGGTGCTACCAGAGTAGTAATTGCACATCGCCTGAGCACCATAGCTAATTGCAACAAGATAATAGTAATGGATCATGGACGGATAGTAGAACAGGGAAGTTACCAGCAATTATATGAAAAGGGTGGCATTTTTAAGCAAATGGTCCAAAGACAGCTGGCTTAGCGATAATCTGTAGCAGTAAATAAAGCGGGGAATATAAAGTGAAAAATGTTAATCAGGTATCCGATATGCAAATTCAGGATGATAATGTAGCTGAAATATTTACGCACTACTATTATAAATTGTACAAATATACCCTTTACCGGGTTGGGGATCACGACATAACGGAAGATTTAGTTAGTGAGGTTTTTGAAAAGGTGGTCGCTAAATATTCCACTTACAATCCCCGGAAAGCCAAAATTAGTACCTGGCTTTATGCTATAACCAATAATACTATAATCAATTATTACAAAAAAAATAATGTCTGTGATCCAATTAATCCGGAATATAAGGAGTTTGGCCAAAGTGCTGAAGCATCAGTCATTGAAAATGAGTCCAGAGAGTATCTGCTTAAGGCTCTTATGCACCTTGATGAACGGTCAAGAAATGTAATAGCCCTAAAATTCGGAGCTGGCATTACTAACCGGGAAATTGCACAAATGCTTGACCTGACTGAAACTAATGTGGGAACTATCATATATCGTTCACTTAGGTATTTAAGGGAAGAATTAATTAACTTAGGTATCTTTAATTAAAATATTTTAGTCGAGGTATTGACAATGACATCAAAAAACAAAATAAAAGCTTTTATACAGGATATCGAGGGAATTGTCTCCGGTAAACAAGCCCAATCATCACAACATAATATTGAACCGGAATACCGGGATATATTGACTGTTGCCAGGATGTTGGCAGAAGCGGACTATTCAGATAAAGCTCAAGCAGCAGCTAACAAGTTAATAGCACAATTCAAATCCGGAGATCAATTGGAAGATGAAGATCTGGATATGGTGGCAGGCGGAACAAATACAAACGCACTTATAGATGAATATGATAAAAATCGTTGATGAGCATTTACTGAAAATATTAAGGAAAAATATAAAATTTTATGTAAATATTTGTGATACTATCTCAGTTCAATTGTATAAGTAGATAGAAGCAGATAAGCAGACATAACAAACTCCGAGGTGAAACCAGTTGTATGAAGAATTATCGTTCCTGAAAGAAAATTATTTTGATCATAGCCATATTCCAACCTGGGATGAAATGCCAGTACAGGATGAACTCTTCGTAGAAGTTTGGAAGGAATATATTGAGGATATTCCACAGAAAGGTTTATTTGAAGCTTTGAGCAGACGCCTGGTTCAGTTGTCATTCCCGGTACAAGAAGGTATGAGCAGGAATCCTGATTATTTGTCAGCCACAAGAAGAGGTATAAGTACGCTAAACATGAAGGCTGCTACAGGATGTGATTTTCAAGACATTTCAGGAACTAAAATATATTTACATAAAACCCTGGCCGGTCATATTCCGGTGATAGAAACAGGCAACAGAAAAGATTTTGAGACTTTAGTGAGGGTATTCTCATATCGAAATGAACCGGTATCCATTCCAGCCTCCATGGGAGCCTGCATGATCAAGGGCTATAACAATTGGGACCGGGTATCCCGATACAGAGAGAAGTGCGGAGAAAGTTTCAGCTTTGAACTTATGAAAGCCCATAGAGAATTATATCAAGATACTTTTCTCATACTTACTGACGCTGAATACAGCGGAGTACCAGCACATATGTTGAACCTTGAAACTGATGAATGGCGCAGGTTGTCTGTAATAATCCGCCGTGAACATGAGTCCACCCATTACTTTACCTATAGAATAATGGGTTCAGCTCGAAATCATCTGTTGGACGAGTTTATAGCTGATTATATGGGGATTGTATCAGCTGCTGGCAGATATAGAAAGGATTGGTTCATGGCTTTTATGGGCCTGGAGAATTATCCGAATTATAGAACTGGAGGAAGACTGACCAATTATCTTCAAGGTGTGGAGTTATCTGTAGAAGCCTTTGAAAAATTAAAAAAATATATAAAGGATGCCGCTGAAAACGTTGCGGTTTATACAAATCAAGCTGAAAATGTCTATTCGCCCAGAGGTAAATATGATATGCTTTTGCGCTTGTCCAAAACCAATTTACTTGAGTTAGCCGGTGCGAAAGCGGAAGCTTGAGTCAAACAACTTCCAGGATTGCATTATTATTGTCTTCTGAAGGGGGTGAGGGTTGATTTAAATTAAGAGTAAGAGTTTAAAAACGATCATGGGGAAATGGTAAAAAGAATTAGGAGGATGTTTTATATGGAAGAAAAATTAACTCAGTTAAAAGCTAAAATCGAGGCAGATAAAAGTTTCGGAGCAAAACTGTTTAGCCAGGAAAATCCTCAGGATGTACAAAAGCTGTTAAAAGAACAGGGTATTGACTTTTCGCTGGATGAAATAGAAGTTATGAAAGCCGCTCTGATTAAAATATCAGAAAAAGGCAGTGATGAACTTTCGGATGAAGACCTTGAGAATGTTGCTGGTGGTTCCATAACTGTTATGGCTGTAGTAGCCATTATTGGAGCAATTGCTGGAGCAGTTACTGCGGCTGGCGGGGTTGTAGATAATGCAGTTAGATCCAGATGGTAAGTGTTTTTGCTGATTAACTGATTGGTTTATATTTCGGAAATATAGAGTTACTAAAGGGAGGGTTACAAATGGAAAAGAAGCTGACTCAACTGCAAATAAAACTGGAATCCGATCAGAGTTTCGGAGAAAAACTGTTTAGCTTGGAAAGTTCAGCAGAAGTACAGGATTATTTAAAAGAAAACGGCCTGGATTTCAGCCTGGATGAAATAACGGAATTGAAGGAGGCACTCATCAAAGCTGCAGCCAAACAACAAAGTGGCGAGCTCAGTGATGAAGACCTGGAGAATGTAGCAGGTGGTTCAATTGGTTCTACAATAGATTCAATCATTGGTGGGATAAGCAATTTTATAACAATAGGCGGACGCAGATGGTAGATTACACTGACTAATATTTTATAGAAAGGATGATTGAGAATGGAAGAAAACCTGGCCAAACTACAAGTTAAACTTGAGTCCGACCAGAGTTTCGGAGAAAAACTATTTAACCTGGAAACTATAGGAGAAGTACATAGTTTTCTAAAAGAGAACGGTATGGATTTCAGTGAGGATGAAATTAACGCAATTAGAAACGCCCTGGTAAAGACGGCAGCAAAAGGCGAGTTAAACGATAAAGATTTGGAAGAAGTAGCAGGCGGACTTGCTGCCACTACGGTTATAGCAGGTATTAGTGCTACAATTACTGCTGCTAATTTTACACACAATGTTACCAGAGGAAGATGGTAGTTGCTTAATTAATTATTAATGCTAACTCATCATAGTACTTCTGCCTTTTAGCCGGGAGTTCTTGCTCTCGTGACAGAAGGTAGGGACTATATATGAAAAAACTAAATTAAGGCCATGAATCCTTGTAAATGCGAGATTTATGGCCTGAGGATCAACAAAAAAGGGGAGTAGAGGATGGATACAAAAAATTTAACTACTTTGGAGCTTAACCAATTGATTGCTGATAAAGCCAGGGAAAATGATGATTTTCGTCTTGCACTAATAAATGATGCTAAAACAGCAATTAAAAAGGAATTTGCAGTGGAATTTCCTGAGGACACCAAGGTGGAAGTCCATGTGGAGAGTACCAAGGTACTACACTTGATAATTCCGGCTGGGAACGCAGATGAACTAACTGATGACCAACTTGAAGACGTTGCTGGCGGAACGGCATTGCAGCCGGGCGTTATAATATGTGCATATGGAGTGCCATATCCCGGTGGCGGTACAGCCTGGAAATGGCCGGCAAAATAGACAATGTTTAATAAACCGGTAACGGCAGTCTGGGAAATAACCATGGGATGTAATATGAGGTGCAAACATTGTGGTTCCAGTTGTCATGAAGCACTCCCGGGAGAACTGAATACAGAAGAAGCCTTGGGTTTATGTGATCAAATTGGAGAAATGGGATTGCAATGGGTTACTCTGTCCGGTGGTGAGCCCACTACCAGAAAAGATTGGTATAAAATTGCCGAAAGGCTATCTGGAAACGGCGTTATTCCTAATATTATTACTAATGGTTGGCTTATCGATGAGAATATGCTGGACAAAGTTATTAAAGCAGGTGTTGGAACGTTGGCCTTTAGCCTCGATGGTTTGAATAAGACCCATGATTATATTCGCCGGGAAGGTTCTTATCAGAAAACTATGCAAGCCATCGAGCTAAGCAGGCAACGGGGTATAAACGTAACTGCTATTACTACTATTAACACTATGAATCTGGGTGAGCTGGCAGAGCTAAAACATGAACTCTTGAAACGGGATGTAAGGCAATGGCAGGTGCAAATGGGATTTCCCATGGGCAATTTTGCCGGACATAACGATATGGTTATAGATCCTGCTAATATTGATACGATTATCGATTTTGCTTATCAGTGCATGTTGGAGTCTTCTATTGAAGTAATGCTGGGAGATTGTATTGGCTATTACAACCTAAAGGAAATAGAACTTTTTAAACAAAGATGTGAGGGTACATATTCCAGGCATGGTTGTACTGCTGGGAAATACACTTTTGGGATACTGCATAACGGTGATATTCTGGGGTGTACCTCAATAAGAGATCGGGAGTATATTGAAGGTAATATCCGGAATCAGTCGTTGCGGGAAATATGGGAAAATCCGGATAACTTTAATTGGAATCGTAATATGCGTAAAGAATCTCTGGGTGGATTTTGTAAAAATTGCCGCTTTGGTGACCGGTGTCTGGGTGGATGTGCAAATTCCAAACTGACAACCGGAGGTAGTGTATACGCCGAAAACCAGTATTGCTCTTATAATTATAACGTTAAAAACAGGGTAAATCTCTGGGCAGAAAAATCTACCGAGGAGCTTATAGCAATGGGCAGAAATTTTGCACACAAGGGCTATTACCAATTAGCAGAGAATGCTTTAGATGCTGCTTTGCAGAGAAGCGATACAGATACAGATACAGATATTGAATTATTGAATCTTTACGGTTATGTAAGTTTCCGCCTTGGTAATTATCAAGTTGCTTTGGAAGCTAATGAAAAGGTGTTGCAAATAAAACCACATGAAGTATATGCCTTAAAAGGGAAAGGGCTTTGTCTTGCTCGAATGGGTAGTGTAGAAGAGGGTATTAAATACTTAATCCAAGCAACATCTTTAACGGACGAGACTTTTATGGATCCGTATTTAGACTTAGCTATTATATTGTCTGAAAATGCGCGTAGTGATGATGCTATTGCGGTAATTGAAGAAGGACGTAAAAAGTCACTACGATTTATAGCTCAAAGTCAAGGTTTATATCAACAATTGTTAAGCTTAACATAGTAGTTACATGGGTTCAAAGATTATTACCAGTGGAAGGGTGGATTAATTAATGGAAGAAAAATTAGTTCAATTGCTAGCCAGAATTGAAGCTAACCAGGGTTTAGGGGAAAAATTATTATCTCTGGAGACGGCTGAAGAGGTGCAGATTTTACTAAACGAAGAGGGAATAAATTTAAGTCTGGAAGAACTCAGTGTATTTAAGGACTTCTTAATTAAAGCAGTGGAAAATGATGAACTGTCTGATGAAGCCTTGGAAGATGTAGCTGGTGGTAGTTTAATTAATGACCTGAGGAGCGGTTACTACAAAGAAATTGGAAAATTCCAAAGAGAAACGAAGCCTGTATTACGAAGAATCTCGGATGCCAGATGGTAGTGTGTATATGAATGGAAACATTAAACAGTATCTTGACGGTATAGGTACGACTTTACCGTTGGAGATTATTTCTCAGGAAACCAGACAGAAAATAGATAGAATAGCTGTATGCTTCAAAGATTTTGCAGCCAGTGAATATATAATGGAAACATCACTGACTTCTGAAATTGCCCAAGTGGATTTTTCCTTGCGGGTATTGAATGAAGAAAAGGAATGTTTAATCAATGGCTTACAAAACAGCTATTTTGCAAGTATGGCTGGAAACGGTAGCTGGATAAGAGTAGCTGACTTTGTAAAGTGTTGGTCAAATGACATTGATGATATCTGGTTGGAAATGGATTATGACGAATATGACCAGCAGATCCCCCAACCCTGCTTTTTCTTTAATTCCAGTCAGATAAAAAATGGCACGGTTATTGATATCGACCTGTTATTAGCAAAATTAAAACCATTACTGGATAGGGAACAGTTAGAGGCAATAGGCCCCAACATTCAATTTGTGATACAACAATTACCCTCAGAAGTTGGTTTGTTTCAAGTAGGGATGATGCTGGCCAGAACGAATGACCAGGTAAGAATATTTACAGCAGAATTAAACCGGGAACAAACCCAAAACTATCTCACTCGAATTGGCTGGACCGGATCTTTTTCCCGGTTAAATAATTTATTTGAATTGGTGGATCAATATAGTGATGGTCAGTATATCCTGGATTTTGATGTTTCGAATCAAGGTGTATCAAAAAAAATCGGGATTAATTTTGGCTTGAGGAAAAATCAAATGCTGCCGTCTTTCCTGGATAACCTGGAAGAACACCAGCTCTGTATTGATATTAAAAAGCGTGGAGTTCTGGCATGGTCAGGCAGTGAGGGTTGTTTTTTAGGACATGATTATGGTTTTACCACGATTATTAAAGACATTTCACATTTTAAAGTAAGTCTTTTGCCGGAAGGAGGATTCACGGTTAAAGCTTATCTAAGATATTCCGGGGTTTATTTAAAAAAGATGTTTGCTGACAAGAAGTTAATAACAACTCAGACCAGGGAAGAAGAGATTGATATGCCATCATTAGACTACTGGGAAATACAAAATATTTTTAAAGAAGTTGCCTATAAGTCAATGCTTGATAAAGATTATAGAGAACTATGTTTAAATGACAGTAAAGCAGCTATACGCAAAGTAATTGGCAATAATGTGAAAATGCCTTACATAGTGTTTCTGGAAGAGGAACCGGAAATAATCAATGAAGACCGATTTGTTTATATTTTACCGCCGTATCTTAAACCATCATGGTTAACGAGTAAATAAATCCGGGAGTGGATCTTGTGATAAATGCACCTGAGGTTCCATTATTTATAGTAGAAGAACATCATGAAGCTTATTTTATTTGGAGTTACGCATATTTAAACCGGTTAATAAATCCGGCAGGTAATACATTGCTGCATGTTGATAATCATGATGATATGGTAATTGCCAGACTGGACAAATCTATTGATGAACTGGAAGATGATCTCAACTTAATTTACGACTTTGTATATGAACAGTTTGGTATAGCCAGTTTTATTATACCAGCCATATACCGGGGGTTAATTAATAACTATACACATTTATGCAGATATGATGCTGTTAGCAGTAAGAAAACTAATCGTTATGTTGCCTCTTATAAATCTGAAGGGACTTATTTTAGTATAGGCGAAATTGGACCGTTATTCAGGTTGAAGTTGGAATCAACTGATGATACCTGGGGCAGGTATCAGTTTTATACCCATCAGGAAATTGGCTTGGGCAGCAAATTTTCAACAGGTCAGAGTTTAATTCTTGATATTGATCTGGATTATTTCTCTTGTGATAATTCTTTGTCTTCAGTGGAGAAAAAAATAGAAATAACCAAAAAGGCCTTTGAAGATTTCCGTAACAATAAATATCATCCCTTTAGAATTCTGCCGGCTGCCGGGGTCAGTGTCAGTTGCGACTCTGATGGATATTATATGCATTACCGGGAATGGCAGGAGATCCCAGACCTGAAAAAAGCAACTTCGGAATTAATTGATAAACGAATTACCAGACTTATTGATTTTCTAAGCAACAATAATCTAAAACCCGGTTTGATAGACATCTGCCGTTCACGTTATTCAGGTTATACCCCAGTTGACCAGTGGGAATACATAGAAAACCGATTACTGGATGCTTTAGGTCAGATTTATTATTTGGATATAAAGCATATCAGTGAAATAAGCATGATTGGTGGATAAAAATGTGAAAGTAATAGCTGGAGAAGTATTGGAAAAGGGAAGTATTTCAATCAAATCAGATAACAATCAGCATGATTATATATTAAGGGTCTTGGACATAAATGACTTGTCTGCTGTGATGAATTTGCAGAGCAGATTAATTGATATAATGGAACAAAAAGAATTATACGTACCCATTACTGAAGAAGAAATGGTGCAGTTATTTGAAGGCGCCGGGGAAGCGCTGGGACTGTATATTGACAATAAACTATACGCGGCCTGTTCGTTGTTGTCGCAGGTACCATATGAAAGTAATATGGCCAGGGAATTAAATTTTAGCGAAGAAGAACTATTTCGGGTGGCTCAGTTGGAGTTATCGCTGGTTGATCCTGATCTGCGAGGACATAAATTACAATACAGGATGGCTGGAATTTTGGCCAATCGGGTAAGAAATAAAGCCGAAATCAGATACCTTTTCACCACGGTATCACCTCATAATTATCCAAGTATTGAAACTGTTACCTCTATGGGGTTATACATAGCTAAATTAAGTAAGATGTATTTTGATTGGGATAGATATGTTGTTTACCGGGATTTTATCAATCCGGTTCAGCTTGATACAGCCAACACAGTTATAGTCGCCAACACATCTTTTGAAGAACAACAGGAATTATTAAAAAATGATTATCGGGGCTATTCGCAATTTAAGGACCAGGATGGAATAAAAATAATGTATGCCAGAAAGCTCTAATCAACCTTATTCTTAATACGAGGTAAGTATATGAAAATACTATTTCGTGCTGAACCAGATTGTATAATTGCATATAATTTTACCAGCAACAGAACTCATGGGATATCAGGTAAGCAGATCGCCATTCTTGACCAATGGCTTAATGATGGGGAAATAAATGAGTACATAGGTTTTCTGATTGAAAATGGCTTTGTTAATGATGATATTGATTTTGCAAAGAGATCAGAACTAAAAACATTAATCAAAGAATGTATGGCAGTCAAGGCGCCCCATCGGGCTATGAGTGTCCCCGAGTTGATGAACATTGAGCTGACTACCCGTTGCCCGTTGAGGTGCCCCCAGTGTTATTGCGACTTAAACCGGGGAAAAGACATAGATAAAAATATTGCCTTAAAATATATAGAGCAAGCGGGAAGACTGAAGATACCTTTCATAAACCTCAGCGGTGGAGAAACCTTGGTTTACCCATTTCTGGATGAATTATTACAGGCTATAAAAGAGCAGGGCTTACATTCAGCTATAGCCATCAGCGGTTGGGGGTTGGATGAATGTCGTTTGCAACAGCTGAAAACCGCTGATGTTGGTGAAATATACGTTTCACTTAATGGTTCAACACCGGAAGTGAATCAACTGTCCCGGGATGGCTATGAATTGGCAATCAATGCACTTAAGCTTTTACAGAAGGATAATCAGGTCAATTACTATATTAACTGGGTAGCCAGGAATGATAATGTTGAGGATTTTCCTAACCTGGTGATTCTGGCGCAAAGTTTAGGAGTAAAACAAATTGTAATATTAGAGTCCAAACCAGACTCTGAATATGTTATGCAAGCAGCGTTAAGCAGGGAAAATTTTTTAAGTTTGGCAGATTACATAAAAAAACATAATCAAGAGGATATAGAGATTGTTGTAGAACCGTGTTTTTCTCCTATGAAGGCGTATATCAACAAGTCTTACTTACTAAATCGTAATATTGGTTTTAATAAAGGCTGTGGTGCGGGTCGAAATGGGATATCAGTTGATATTGACGGTAATTTAACCCCCTGCAGGCATTTGTTATATCCGGAAAGTTATGATCAAATAGAAGATTATTGGTGGCATTCTGAGGTTTTGGACAAGTTACGCAAGTTTGAGGACAATAGGGGAGAGCCCTGCGTGAATTGCTATTATAAAAACAACTGCATTTCCTGTCGGGCGGTAGCTAGCAAAGTTGAGAATAATCTATTCAGTGGCAACTACTATTGTGTGATAGGGGAGGAGACAAATTGAAGAAGATTATTTCTTTATCTACTTTCTTAATTATCTGCCTGCTAACAGCTTTTTTGTTTATGGGAACCTATAGAGCTGACAGTTCAGAATATAACCAGCCTAAAGTTAAACCGGACGGCAGTAAGTGGAGAGTCGCCTACTGTGAAAGTGAGAATTTCATTACTTATCCCAATACACTAACAGCAATAGTTTATGGTTTAGAGGAACTTGGCTGGATAAATAATCTGGACGGTTTTGACCAGGTAGCAGATAGTGGTGACAGCAAACTTATCTGGGAATGGTTATCGACCAGGGATGTAAGCCCTTACATCGAGTTTGTGGACGATGCTGCCTATAATCTACGTGATCCCGATTTCAATCAGACCGAGCTAATAGAGCGATTAAGGACTACCCGAGATATTGATCTGGTAGTGGTTATGGGGGCAGCGGCGGGAAATTTCCTTGCTAATGCTGATCATGACACCAATATATTTGTATTTGCTGCTTCCAATGCGGTAAGATCAGGTATTATTGTCTCTGCAGAAGATTCCGGCAAGGATAATGTATGGGCCCATATGGACGAGCAGCGCTTTGTTCGCCAAACCAGAGCCTTTTATGATATAGTCCGACCTAAAAAGGTAGGAATGGTTTATGAGGATTCAGATGCAGCCAGAGTATATTCAGCCGTACATGAGATGGAAAGCCTGGCTGAAGAAAAGAAATTTGAGATAATTCGATATTATGTTAAAGAACCAGTATCCCCTGAAGAATTTCCTGCCTACTACCAGGAAGTACAAGCTGCCTACAATAGACTGGCGGGGCAGGTAGACGCTGTATATGTAACTATTGCATCTTTGGAAAGCACAAAACTTCCTGTGTTGTTCACCCCGTTTTATGAACATAAAATACCGATATTTTCTCAGTTGGGAAATATTGAAGTACAGAATGGAGCATTGATAACAGTATCCGTTATGGATGAAATAAATATTGGCAGATTTGGTGCCGACAATGTTAGCCGGTGCCTTTTAGGGGCAAAACCCCGTGATCTGGAGCAGACCTTTCAAAGTGCCCCTAAAATTACTATTAATGCTGAAGTTGCAAAAAAAATTGGATTCAAACTTCCTTTTGAACTGGCCATGGTAGTAGATGAGGTATATAAAACGATTGGTGGAGAAGAATAGCGCAAAGTTCTATTGAGTCACGGGGACGGTTATTTTGACTCATTAAGTATGCCTTTATTCAAAACATAAAAAGGAGTTTGCTCCAATTTGAAGAAGAAAGCAATTAATTATAGGATTAGCAATTGTGTTACAAATTAGGGGGTCTCTTATTAATGAATGCTTATGACGGAGCAGATAATGCCAATATAGATGAAAAAACTATGAGTGATATAGGCGCAGCACCTGCCTGTTTTACCACTATGCAAGGCAGGGTGATAGAATATGTGCCAGATAAAAGTCTGACAGTAAGTTTCCCGGTATTGGAATCTTACTTAAACCCGGCCGGTTCAATGCAGGGCGGCTATATTACAGCTGCATTCGATAATGTTTTTGGCCCTTTGAGCCATGCAGTTATGAAAAGTTTAACTACAACTCTGTATATACATACCAGTTATCATCGAGCAATTTTCGCCGGGGATGAGCTGATTGTAAAAGCCAGCGTAACTAAAGCCGGCAAGACGGTTACCCATATGTACGCCGAAGCCCATAACCGAGAAAACAAACTTATTGCCAGCGCCAATACTGATTATATTCATTTTAAGAAATAGTATATTTTACAATTTAGAAAAACTAAAACCGCGCAAACCCGCGCGGTTACTTACTTTTCTATGGTGGGCCATGAAGGAATCGAACCTTCAACCTTCTGATTAAGAGACAACAACCGATAGAAGTTAAAGTAATCAGTAACCTGTTATCACTGGATAAACCAGCTTGGAATCTATCCCCCTTCTGGTCAAAGACCAGTTCTCTGGGCTTGCCTCCCATCCATTCAAAGCAGGAGCGGATGGCATTTGTCATATCCTGTGCTTCAGGCGGGGATGGAAACCATACTCCGTATTTATACCTGGAATTCGAGAGCACAAATCCTATACAGTAAAGCTTCTGGCAGCGTCTGGTTCGTATATTCAGGAAACCGTTAACCTCATAGATGAGACCACATATGTGATGGGGACGGGCATGCTTTGTTAATTATTGATTAAAGATTTCTCTTATTATTTCATCCTTACTCATATTCAGGTAGTTGGCAACATCATTCAATATAGCACTAAGAGTTCCAATTCTTAAAGGTTTATGGTCTGGAATCGTCACGTGATGTTCTTCACCACAAAATGTTGATGTTAAGCGGATGTGACTACCGGTCTGCCTAGTGACTTCGTAACCAAATCTCGTCAGAAGATTGGTCAGGGATTTCCCGTCGATATCACGCGGTATCCTCATATAGCTACAACCTCTTCTTTACTGAAATGCAATCGAACCATACTAGGTCTCTGTCCCTCGTCAAAGTGGCAACGAACAGCATCCTTTATTTCCTCTCTGATTTCATCCAGCGTATCACTTTCTGTGAATATGGAATGACCTAATGCACGTGCTACATAGCCACCCTCTGGAGCTTCTTCAACAAGGAATATAATTTCTTTGTCCACTGGTTCACCTTCTTCCTGTTGTATTATACTCAATTATACCACTAAACAGTATTTGACATTCGAACTCCAAACAGAAAGAAATACGGGGCGTTACAGCGGGACATCAGTATTGCTCCGTTTGGCTTTCAAATTCAATACCTCAACCATTACCGAGAATGCCATTGCGAAATAGATATATCCCTTGGGGATATGCATATCAAGGCCATCTCCAATAAGCGCTACGCCTATCAAAAGTAAAAAGCTTAAGGCCAGCATTTTAATCGTCGGGTGCTGTTCCACAAATACACTGATTTTACCGGAAAACACCATCATAAAAACAACGGCAATGACAACCGCCGCAATCATAACCCCCAGCTGCTCCGCCATTCCCAATGCGGTAATGATTGAGTCAAGGGAGAAAACAATATCCAGAAGTAATATTTGAATAAGCACAGACCCGAATGTTGTTCCTAGATGCTTGGGCAGAACCTTTTCCTCACCCTCAAGCTTTTCATGAATTTCCATGGTGCTTTTCCATATCAGAAACAAACCACCAGTGATAAGAATCAAATCGCGTCCGGAAATTCCATTGCCAAGAACCTTAAAAATCGGCACAGTTAGTCCCATTAACCAACTTAACGATAATAACAATACTATACGTGTGAACATTGCCAGCCCAAGTCCGATACGTCGGGCCTTATTCTGGAGATGATATGGAAGTTTGCCGGCTTGAATGGATATGAAAATGATATTATCAATTCCAAGAACAATCTCCAGTGCAGTCAATGTCACCAACGCCATCCAGACCTGTGGATCAGCTAACCATTCCATTGGCTTCTCTCCTTTTGCTGACGAATTTAGTATTCTGGAATAAAATCTAATCATTTCTGGTAAAAACGAGTTTGCAATCTGCTATCAGTAGCCGCATTAAATTTTTTAAATAATTATATACATTCGATAATGATAATTCCACCTTTTTCGGTATCAAAGAGTCCTAGATAAGGTTAAAGTTCTCGTACAATTTAGTATGCGGACTGTTAAATTTAAATACAGCATCATCAGCTAGATATCGCAAGATTGAGTAAGCCATGATGACCAGTTCGTTTTTAACTGATGTTCAGCAATTCTATAGCTTGTTGGCTGTTCTTTTTGCCGGTTTTATTTAAAATAAATTCTGTGTATACTTGGATACAATAACAAAAAAGGGAGTTGATTTCTTGTTGGAAGATCCTCTGTCGTCAGGTTTAATGATTGCCTTAAAATTATTTTTAGTATTATTATTGGTTCTGTTAAACGGTTTGTTTGTTGCTGCTGAATTTGCTTTGTTAAGGCTCGAGAAACCAGGATAAGTCAATTAGCTAATTCAGGAAATGTTCGTGCCAAATCTGCTTTGTTTGGAGTAACTCATCTGGATTCCTATCTCTCTGTCTGCCAATTGGGGATAACCCTGTCTAGTTTAGGGTTAGGCTGGTTAGGCGAACCGGCGGTAGCCCAGTTAATTAACCCTCTGCTCCATGGACTGGGAATAACATCACCAACGGTTATTCATTCAATATCATTCGTTATTGCATTTACTTTTATAACCTTTTTGCATGTAGTATTTGGAGAATTAGCTCCCAAATCGCTGGCTATTCAAAAGGCTGAGTCAATAGCAATGTGGCTGGCATTTCCTATGCGTTTTTTCTATGGGCTGTTTTATCCGGGAGTTATCGTATTAAACGGTACAGCCAATGCTTTTCTAAAAGTATTAGGGCTGCCTCCCGCAACCGAAAAGGAAAAAACCCATTCTCAGGAAGAACTGCAGATGCTCATATCAGAATCCTATATGGGCGGACATTTAGGCGAAAAGGAAAAGAATCTTCTGCAGAATGTATTTGATTTTGAAAGCACAGTTGCCAAAGACGTAATGGTTCCTCGCCTCGATACCGTGTTTTTGTACAAACAGAATTCTTTTGATGAAAATTTAAGCATAGCCTTTGAAAATGGCCATACCAGATATCCTATCTGCGATGAGACAGCCGATAAGGTAGTGGGGTTAATCCATATTAAGGACCTGGTATATATGGATAAGCAAAAAAGTATCGAGGATATCACCAGAAAAATGATGTTTATTCCAGATTGCATGCCTTTAGACGAACTATTGCAGCGTTTTCAGAAAGAACGGCAGCAAATGGCGGTATTGGTTGATGAATACGGCATTAACGTCGGTATTATTACGCTAGAAGACGTACTGGAAGAACTCGTAGGCGACATACAAGATGAATTTGACTGCGAAGAACCCGCAATCGAGCTTTGTGATAATGGCTGCTACGTAATAAGCGGAATGACATCACTGGAAGAGGTCGAAGAACTGTTGAATGTGGATCTCGATATTGATGAAAAAGATTATAGTACTCTGGCCGGTTTTATTATTAACTCACTAGAACGCATTCCAGCAGAAGGGGACATCGTTATTTATGACAACTATAAGTTTGAAGTTTGTAAGATGAATGATATGCGGGTGGATAAGGTTATTATATCCAACATCGGTGACGATGCCTGCCAGCAATCAGACATTAAACATAAGGTATAGTTAGAATTTTAGATTTTTATTTATTTTAGAATTTTTAGGGGGGATAAGGATGAAAAGAATCGGCATGTTCTTGTTAGTAAACTTATTGATTTTGACAACCATTGGAATTGTAACATCTGTATTAGGTGTAAACGCTTATATGACATCCAGCGGCCTTGATTATTACAGCTTATTTATTTTTGCAGCTATTGTCGGCTTCAGTGGCTCTATTATTTCCCTGCTTTTGTCAAAATGGATGGCCAAAAAGATGATGAATGTTCAGGTTTTAAATCCGGATAGCCATCTTAACGCTCAGGAATCACAACTGGTCAATATGGTTCACAATCTGGCCAGGCAGGCGGGTATACAAAAAATGCCGGAGGTTGGAATATACCCTTCACCGGAAGTAAATGCTTTTGCCACCGGTCCATCACGTAATAATTCATTGGTAGCCGTATCTCAAGGGCTTTTAAACAAAATGGATCGGGAATCTGTTGAAGGAGTTCTGGCTCATGAGATTGCTCATGTCGCAAATGGAGATATGGTTACCATGACCCTTTTGCAGGGAGTTATTAATACCTTTGTAGTATTTCTGTCGCGAATAATTGCCTATTTTGCTTCCATGTTTGTCAAAGAAGAAGCTCGTGGAATAGTACATTTTATAGCCGTTCTGGTATTTCAGATATTGCTCTCCATCCTTGGCAGTATAGCAGTCATGGCTTATTCCCGGCACCGCGAATTCGCAGCAGACAGTGGAGGGGCTTCCTTGGCCGGAAAACATAAAATGATAAAAGCTTTGAAATCACTAAAAAACACTATTGATATGGTAGATAACGAACAGGAAGCTTTGGCTACCTTTAAGATCAGCGGCGGCAAACGCAAAGGCTTGAGTCAATTGTTGGCAACCCATCCGGATCTGGATGAAAGAATTGAGCGTCTGGAACGGGCTTGATCTTAAAGTCACAAAAAGGCAGTTAATGGGTCAAGAGATGATGGCAGGGGAAGGGGTTGAACCACCTTTTCGCCTAACGGTTCCTGAGAGAATAACGAGATAAACACGTTAGTATCCAAGTGGAACATCCATTTGACCACGCGCGAATAATAATAGTAGTATAATATACAAAGTCCATAGTTATTTTTGCAGGGTATAATTTTCTTGTGTTGAAAAGGAGGGAACAAAAATGTCTATCTCATCTCCAAAGCCCGATAAAAAGTATACCTATGCAGATTACCTTAGCTGGCCGAGTGAGGAAAGGTGGGAAATTATTAACGGTGTGCCCAGCCTGATGAGCCCGGCCCCTTTAACCGAACACCAGAGAATACTCGGAGAATTATTTGTTCCACTGGCTTTATATTTCAAAGACAAGAAATGTCGGGTATTTCCTGCCCCCTTTGATGTTCGCCTACCTAAGGGGGATGAAAAAGATGAGGAAATATCCTCCGTAGTACAACCAGATATTGTTGTAGTTTGCGACCCAAATAAACTGGATGAAAGGGGCTGTAAAGGGGCTCCTGACCTGGTTGTAGAAATACTATCCTCATCCACAGCCAAAAAAGACTTAAATGAAAAATTTAATCTTTATGAACAAAGCAAGATCCGGCAATACTGGGTAGTATTTCCCAAATTTCAGGTTATAGATATCTACTCCCTTGACGAATCAGGCCAATACGAAAAAACCAAGAGTTTCTCTAGCGGCGAACAAATAAGCAGCGAACTTTTTCCCGGTCTGGAAATCGACCTTGATGCAATATTTTCCGAATAATAGACAATAGGAACAGCGGCAACGGTTCTCTAAGGGGATAATCGGAAGTGCGCAACAGACGTACCATCCGTGACTCGAACACGGGACGCCCTGATTAAAAGTCAGGTAGATTGCTGAAACCTTATGGTAGGTATCAAAAATTTATGGCACCAAATGGGCACCAAAAGGAAAAAGGGAAGGAATTTTCTAAAATTCCTTCCCTTTAATAATGCTGATATAACCGTGTTTTAAATGGTGGGCCATACAGGAATCGAACCTGTAACCTTCTGATTAAGAGTCAGCTGCTCTGCCTGATTGAGCTAATGGCCCGTATTATTTCAACAATAGCTATTATAAACTCTGCAAATGAATAAATCAAGAAAGATTTAGCTATTGTCTTGTTAATCAGCAATAATGTCATACTATAACTCATCAGGTAAAATGTCATCCCCCATAAAAATATATAATGGGAGGATGAAAACAGAAATGAGTAAACAAGAAGCAAGGAAAATAACTAT
>JAAYBS010000066.1 GCA_012718855.1 Syntrophomonadaceae bacterium | reverse complement strand
TTTCTGGTTTCTGCTGATGTATTAAATACCAGTCGTCCTTGTTGTTTTTTCATATAGTTAAGGACATCCTGTCTGGTTATATCTGCAAACGGGGAATGGTAATCAGCTAATTGTGATTCCAGATATTTTTTTTGTTCTCCTAATTCTGAAAAGTAGGAGGACATATTGTTACAAGAAGAACGTCCCGATGTAACAGAAGATTATATTATTGTTGAGCAGCTTTTTTCCGGGCTATTTCCTGGTCCTGCCTTTCATAAAGCATGTTACATAAACCGGTAACAACTGAATCAGGTAATTTGGTGATCGCACGACCACTGGCAAGAGCATAATAATAGGTACGAGCAGCCTTTTCCAAAAGCTCTACATTACGAAAGGCGTTTTCAATGGATAAACCCAGGCTTAGTGCCCCGTGGTTTTGAACAATATAACAGTTACAGCGGTTTTTTAATTTATTTACTGTATTTTGTGATAACTGATGACTGCCTGATAAGGCATACGGGATAATATCAATAATATGTCCGGTATTAAAGGTTACTTCATCAAAAAGAGCCGGAATCGGTTCGTTGATTAAAGCGAATATGCTGGCATATATTTGATGGGTATGAATGATGGCATTAACATCACGCCGGTGTTTGTAAATTTCAATATGCATTTCGGTTTCAATAGAAGGCTTGAACTTTCCCTCCAGGACATTCATATCAAAGTCAACTATGCAGATGTCATCAACGTGAATACCAAAGTAGTCCATACTGGTGGGAGTAATGGCTACGGCATTTTCTCCTTCAATCAGCATAGATATATTACCACCGGTGCCAACGGTGTAACCTTTGTGTGATAAATGCTGACTGTATTGTAAAACTGATTCTTTGTAAGGTTGATACTTACTCAATTTTGATGCCTTCTTTCCTGTATTTTTTGCCATTGCTTCTCAAGCATTATATTATCATAATAAAAACTGCTTTTAAAATATATTCGTAAAATATCCCTATTTATGTTATACCAATCCAAGCATTAAAAAGCTATCCTGCTATGAGATTAAATGAGGATATAATTCAGCTCTGGAAATCTATTTTCCTGCAAAAAACAACGGCGTCACCCTTATGGGTGATTTATTTTTACTGTTATTTCAAAGAAAATATAATTAGAGAATTGTGTAGAATCAAGTCTTAAGAGTATCTACACTTATTTCATATAAATACAAGGAGGATATGGAATATGTTATCACTTAATATGCAGAAAAGACGGCTGATTATTCTTTTAGGTTTGATTCTGGTGGGAGTTTTAATATTGGCCGGATGTTCCCATAACAATGAGACCATGAAGGCCCGGGAGGTAGTTATTTATACCTCGGTAGACCAGGTTTTCGCGGAACCGATATTAAAAGAGTTTGAACAGCAGAGCAAAATCAAAGTTAAAGCAGTATATGATGTGGAGGCAGCCAAAACTACCGGTCTGGTTAACCGTCTGATTGCTGAGAAAGATAAACCGCAGGCCGATATATTCTGGAGTTCCGAGTTTGTGCAGACCATCCTCCTGCAGGAAAAAGGGGTTTTGGATACTTATAAGCCAGCTGCTGCAGCCGATATCCCTTCATCTTTTAAAGAAAAGGATGGTTATTGGACTGCATTTGGCGGCAGGGCCCGGGTATTTCTGGTTAATACTGAAAAGGTAGCAGCAGCAGACTATCCTGCTTCACTGCAGGACATGAATTCAGATAAGTGGCCGGCAGAACGGATAGGTATGCCCTATCCCATGTTTGGAACTACTGCTACTCATGCCGCCGCTTTATATGCCTATATGGGAGAAGCGGAAGCCAGGTCGTATTTTCAAAACTTGCAAAAGCGGGGTATCAGGATAGTAGATGGTAATTCAGTGGTACGCGATATGGTTGTCAGTGGCGAGCTGGATTGGGGAATAACTGATACGGATGATGCAGACGGAGCGGTAAAGTCAGGAGCCAGGGTTGCGATTATCTACCCGGATCAAAGCGATATGGGAACCTTGATTGTCCCCAATACGGTTGCCTTAATTAAGGGGGCTAAAAATAGTGATGCTGCCAGAGAAATGATAGAATATCTGGTCAGTAAAGAAGTGGAGCAGAAACTAACTGACGTTGGCTTTATACAGATACCATGCCGGGAATTGGATAGTATGCCCGCAGGTCTGCCGGTGTCGGGGGTGAAGGGTATGAGCATAGATTTTGCCGCTGTATATAAAGCTCAGGAGAGTGCCAAACGGGATATGGCTGAAATTTTTGTAAGATAAAGGATTGGTCTATGCAGAGTTCAAGACTGGGACAATCTTTTACCGGGTTTGCGGTCTTAGCTTTTTTAATATTATGCCTGGGGCCTGCCCTGGCTTTGATTCAGGATATTGGCGGAGTGGCAGGAGGAAACGTGGCTCTGCTTACATCCCGACAGCTCGTGGTACTGGCCAACAGCGTCATATATGCACTGGTTTCGGCCCTGGGAGCCATTACAGCCGGTTGGTTTATTGCATTGTTTATCTGGAACCGTCCGGGGTTTATGGCACAGATTATCAAATTACTCTTGATCATAATGCTGCCCATGCCGGCTTTTATCCATGCAGCCGGTTGGAGAGCGGCCTGGAGGTTTATCAATGATGTTACCGGTTATAACTTTTCCGGTCAGGGATGGGCAGCAGCGGTGGTTATTACGATCATGGCTTTTTTACCCATTGCGGTTGGGGCAGCCTGGCTGGGCCTGCAAGCCGTTAATAAAGATTTGATAGGTGTGGGCCGAATTTGCAGATCAGATCTGCAGGTTTTAAGTGAGATTATCCTGCCGTTGAGTGCACCCTTTTTAGCAGCTGGTGCAGCTATTATTTCGGTCCTTTCGCTTCTGGACTATACTATTCCGTCTCTTTGTCAGGTTAATGTATATGCATTGGAGATTTTTGCTGATTTCTCAGCTGTAAACAACCCGGGGAGATCATTTCTGCTGGCACTCCCCCTGATTATCGTAAACACGGTGATAGCAGCCGGGATTTTATTGAGCCTGAGAAATGCTGGAATATCGGGGGTGAAAAACCCATTGAACCAGACCCGGTTTTGGTGGCCCTTCTGGTTTTGGGTCCTGCCAGTCCTGGGTGCTGTAACTACTGTGGTACAAGCAGGAGTACCTTTTATCACTCTCTTGCTGACTGCCCTGTCAGGAGAAACTTTGTGGAGGCAGTACGGGTTTGCCGGTGAAATGGCTTATTCAATAGCAGTGGCAGTGGGAGTTGGAGTTATTGCAGTCCTTCTGGCTTATCCAATAGCCAAAGCATTAAATCAAGCAGCAGGCGGACTCGGCAGGTTCTTGTGGTTATTGGTTCTTCTACCGCTGCTTATGCCTGCCCCGGTTTTCGGGATTGGTTTGATCAGGTTAGGGATGTGGATACCAGGAATCTACGGCAGTGATTTAATGCCGATCATGGCAGGTCTGGCAAGATTTCTGCCACTGGCGGTCCTGATTATCTGGGCTGGGTTAAAGCGAATGGACAATTCATTAATTGAAGCTGGCCGAGTGCTGCAAAGCAAACCGGGACATTCCTTTTTCAGGGTGGAATTACCCTTGCTGACACCAGTGTTGTTGACCTCTTTTCTTTTGTTATTTGTACTGGCCTTCGGTGAATTGGGGGCAAGTCTTCTGGTGATGCCACCCGGAAGGTCGACATTGACGATAACTATCTACAATTATCTGCATTACGGCGCATCCGGCTCAGTGTCAGTCATGTGTCTGTCTATCGCCTTATTGAGCTGTCTGGTATGGGTCGGGGGATTAAAAAGCCTGGAATTAGGCAGGAGAGTAAAATGATATTAAAAGGAAAAGGTTACCATACCGTAAACTTAGCTGCTGTTCAGGATCGGGGCGGGATAACCGTCAGAAATCTGGATAAATCTTACGGCAGGCATGAAGTGCTCAAAAATATATCGTTTGCCTTAAAGGCTGGTGACAGCCTGATCATAAAAGGCCCATCCGGATGCGGGAAAAGCACTCTGCTGCGTATTCTGGCCGGTCTTGAAATCCCGGATGCAGGAGAAGTTTGGCTTGACAGTCGGGTAGTAAGTGCTCCGGGACATTATGAACTTCCCTGGCTGAGAGGTATAGGCATGGTTTTTCAGGCGCCAACCCTCTGGCCACACATGACCGTTGCGGAAAACATTACTTATCCTATCATGAATTGGCCGCGGGATAAACGCAAGGCCAGACTGGCCGGGCTGTTGAATATGCTGGAGATTGCAGATAAAGAGGCCAGCTTTCCCGATGAAATCTCGGGTGGACAGGCCCGCCGGGTGGCTCTGGCACGAGCATTTGCCGCCCGTCCACGTTTTATGCTGCTGGATGAACCCCTTACCAATTTGAATTATGATTTAAAATTGCATTTACTGGAACACATAAAAATGGAAGTTGAACGCAATAAATCTACTATGATTTATGTGACCCACGACAGCGAAGAAGCTGGATATATATCATCCAACATACTCAGGTTTGAAGAAATCAACCAGACGTCCCGGATTGAAGATTAAACCAGGGGGCAGATATGCGTAGAATCAGATGGAGTAAGGTATTCAGGCTAATTCTTATCCTGATATTGGCAATTCTAATTTTATATATTGGCAGATCCTGGTTACCCGGGATAGGTAAGCAAAAAGTTGGACGAATAATTCGTCCGCCCCATGAGGTATCAACTTTAGCTGCCCAAGGCAGTATTATCTATGCTGGTGGGCAGGAAGGGGTTTTCATTATCGATCGCCGGACGGGCAGCGTAAAAAGCCGATTGGGAGAAGGAGAGGGGTTCGAATATGTAAAAAGTCTGCTGGTTGACCAGAATGATGTACTGTGGATTGCACATAAACGTGGATTGACCAGTTATGATGGGCAGCAATTTACCAACTTTACCACTAAGGATGGGTTACCGGATAATCGGGTCAACTGTATTTGCCAGGATAACCAGGGCCGTTTATGGATCGGTACCTGGGGAGGAGCAGCCTATCTGGAAAATAAGCGTTGGAAGGTTATTGACCGCAGAGAAGGTCTGCTTGTGGATATGGTCAATGTCATCATGGAAGACAGCCGGGGGGGTATGTGGTTTGGCTCCTATGCGGTCCGTCGGGGAGGGGTAAGCTATTACAACGGATCAGAATGGAGTTATTTAACCACTCAGAACCGAAAACTTCCCGATCCAAATATATCTGATATTTTTGAAGATAATAACGGGCAGATCTTGATCGCCTCAGGCTTTGTCGATCAAGGGGGCCTGATTAAGATAAAGCTAAAGGAAAAACAAATCAAGCAGCACACTATAATAAGTCGGAAGGATGGATTGGCTGGCGAAAAGGTTCGCAGTATTTTTCAGGAACCCGCGGGGACTCTCTGGATCGCTTCAGAGTATGATGGAGTCGCCCGGATATCGCAGAAAGGAACCATAGATATTTACACTACTCAAAATGGGCTTTCCGGTAATGAGGTCAAGGATTGGCTTGGGGATGACACCGGTAATGTGTGGATGGCTACCGACAATGGTATTACATTGATCAGGAGTGATGAACTTGAAAGGCTATAACGAGCAAAGGGGGCAATATTGTGAACTGTCCAAAATGTGGAGCAAGTAGTCCCGATAATGTCCGTTTCTGTCCCAGCTGTGGTAATGAATTAATAACCCAAATTGCCTGGTGCCTGGCTTGTAACGCCGAATTGAGACCGGGAACCAGGTTTTGCGGAAAATGTGGTCAGCCGGTGGAGGCAGGTGCTGATACCCGGGTTGGTCCAGGTAAAGCTGATTCCATCCAGGTTTCAGCCGGTGGTGCAGCCATCATAGCCGACCGACCTCCGCTTAGCTGGGGCAATCTGCTCAAGCTGATCTGGAAAAATACCTGGCAGGGCTTGTTAAAAAGCCTCCCCATGATGATCATTATCTTTGTAATAAGCATGATAGTACATACTTACATGTTGGTTTTCGTGAATGAAGGATTTGGTTCAGGTACCTGGATGGGGAGGCAGTTACTGGCTACGCAGGGGAATGTAATTTCTGCCACAATTTTGTGGATGTTGATTTCAGGTATGGTTTTTCAGGCTATTGGGCGTATCCGGGCAGTAGGGTTTAATGGATATGTATCTGAAGTCGTGAATCTGCCACAGGAGATGACAGCGTATGTCAAAGAAGCTGGAAGAGACGGTGTGGTACTCTTCCTGGCCGGGGTAGGACTGGCTCTGATCATTTCCGGCGTGATGAGCGACGTTGGCAATATCTTCCTGGCAGCCGGGGTAGTCGGATTATTTGCCAGCCCGGTTGGACGGGTAATCGCGCTACTGCTGCAGACAGCCTGGACTACAATCATGAGTCAATTTGCCCCTAATCAGACCAAAGTGATTGCAAAATTTGGTATAGTTAGTGCTTATCTTAGTATTGTGGGTTCTGCACTTGGTTTTGCCCTGGCAGCAATTCTTCCCGTAGGCCCTCTGATAGGATTCCTGCTTCTGGTGGTACTTGCAGTAATGACCTACAACAATAATAAGCCCGGTACCGGTCAAACCTCGGCACTTATTTTAATAGTAGCGGCGGGCATAGTTCTGCTGCGGGCCAAAGGGGTGCTGGCAGATGATGGAGGCTGGCAGGAAGCAGGTGGAACCCTTAGTTCCTGGGCCGGAAGTGAGGGTTCAATTCGAGCGGTCCTGCACGGTCTTGGACCCTCTATGGGGGCCGCGGTAGGCCCGGCCTTAAGCAATAGTTTATCCGGGATCAGCCCCAACGATTTTGCTACTGCGGATAATTCCGATGATGAAGGAGACGATGGCGGATCCGGAGATGGCGGCTATGATGACAATACTGGAGACTGGAGTGATGAAGGCCGGCCGGATAGCGCCGCTGATGAAACTTCCAGTGATGCTGACGATACCGGAGATAGTCAGGACACAAGCCAGGAAGGTGAAGAATCCAGTGATGGTGAAGGCGATGATAACCAATACGATGAAGATGGTTATGATCAGGATGGATATGACAGAGATGGTTACGACCGCGACGGCTTCAACCGGAATGGTTATGATCGGGATGGATATAACCGGGACGGTTATGACAGCAGCGGTTTTGATAGGGATGGATTCAACAGCGAAGGTCTTGATCGCGACGGTTTCTATTCCAATGGTTTTGACAAAGAGGGTTACGATCGTAATGGCTTTGATGCTGAGGGTTATGACCGCAGCGGTTTGAACCAGGAGGGATTTGACCGGGAAGGTTACGATAAGGATGGCTTCAACAGTAATGGCTTGGACCGTGAGGGTTATGACCGGGATGGCTTCGATCAGCAGGGTTACGACCGAAATGGCTATGATCGGCAGGGCTATGACAGCTGGGGTTACGATAAAGACGGATTTGATTCTGACGGTTATGATCAGCAAGGTTATGATCGGGATGGGTACGATGGCAGCGGCCGTGACAGCAATGGCTATGATAAATCAGGTTATGATGAAAGTGGTTACGACAAAAACGGATTTGATAAGAACGGCTATGACAGCTGGGGCTATGATAAGAATGGTTATGATAAAGATGGCTGGGATCAGTATGGTTATGACCGGAACGGTTTTGATGGAAATGGTCGGGATATAGATGGTTTTGACCGGAATGGCCTTGATCGGAATGGTTTCAATCGTGACGGGGTGAACAAAGATGGTAAGACCCGGGAAGAAGTACTAGCTGAAATAAAGGAAAGAATGGAAAAGAGCCAAAAAGAATCTGCTGATGCATCCAGTTCCGCCTGGTGGTGGGATAAAGCCGCAT
>JAAYBS010000065.1 GCA_012718855.1 Syntrophomonadaceae bacterium | reverse complement strand
CCAACTCAACATCTAAATAGGCATGGCTGATCTGATCCTTGCGGGCATAGCTGGCCAGGTTACCGTATGGTTTCAGGATTTCTTCAATTTGTGTTTTAATAGCGGTTTCATCTGCTCCCGGAGCCAAATCAATAACCACTTGATTAATCTGTCCCGGCATACCCAATATCTGCTGAATATTTCTCTGGGAAAGCATGATAATAGCAAAACGCTGCGGCTCAGGGAACATACTGGAGGCGTCCCGCATTGGATATACAAACTCGGGACTGGTAGCAGTTCCATTAACGGTGAGATCAGCTTTTTTACCATCAGCTATGATTTGTATAGCCTGACCGTTAAGCAATTGGTTGGCAGCAGCATACTGAGGGTCAACCAGAACCTCTACTGAATGGGTAGACTCCTGATCAAACATTCTGCCCGACAACAAATGTAATTGATTTACTTCTTTCTCCATGGGTAAAGGATAACCGGTCAGCCTGGCGGTAGCTCTCTCGTTGTTTTCTTTAAGCAGCGCAACATCCTGTTGAATACGTCCGGTAGCTTTAACTACTCCCGGTATTGATTCAATTCTGGCAATAACTGATTCCGGAGCTTTTACCACCTGAAAAAAATAATCGGCAAAACGATAATCGGAATAGAATTTCTGCTGTGAACGTTCCAGATTATAGTAAGCCGTATTCATACCAATATAAATTAATACTCCCAGGGTAACAATTACAACCAGGGCCAAAAATTGTCCACGCGTAGAATTGATAGTGCGCAGCAATTTTCGTGACAAGGTGCTCATTACCACTCAATCCTTTCTGCCGGCAATGGATGCTCATTTTTGATTATTTCCACTACCTGCCCGCTGCTCATACGGGCTACCCGATCTGCCATAGCACCAATAGCAGTATTATGAGTAACAATGATTACGGTACTGCCACGTTTTTCACAGATATCGGCTAATAATCTTAAAACTAATTTGCCGGTTTCATTATCAAGTGCTCCAGTTGGTTCATCGCAAAGTAATAAGCGAGGGTTTTTTACCACCGCCCGGGCTATAGCTACCCGCTGTTGCTCCCCACCGCTTAACTGGGAGGGAAAATGATCCCGTCTTTCCCACAGGCCAACATCCTGCAATACTTCATCAACCTGTAAAGGCTCAGCCACCAGTTCAGCAGCCAGAGCCACATTTTCAGCAGCAGTTAAATCCGGAATCAGATTATAAAACTGAAAAACAAACCCTACCTCTTCACGGCGATAGTTGGTTAAAACTTTATCACCACCATCTGACAATGATTTCTCCAGAAAATACATCTGACCATTGCTGGGTAAATCAATTCCCCCGATCAGATTAAGCAAAGTACTTTTTCCGGACCCGCTGGGTCCTAAAATGACCAGTAATTCACCGGCCAATATATCAATGGTAGTTGCTTTAAGGGCTTCCACGGTTACTTCCCCCATAATATAGGTTTTACTAACCTCCTCCAGACGCATAACTACCTGATCGTTCAATTAATTCAATCCCCTTTACTGTTAGTAAACTGGTGATCCTGTTTAGCTAAAGATTTCGGCAAATTAATTATATCTCCTGCCCATTCAATCAGACCAAGGTTGTTATTACCAGGTTTGCCAGGTGAATAGGAGGTGACGGGAGGACGGTCCGAGACCACTGAAAAATTACTCTTATACGTGTCATGCTGAGCGACTAGCGAAGCATCTCGTTAGCGTAAGGACCAATATTGTGGACTTCCAAAAGAGATCATTCGTCACCTTCAGCTCCTCAGGATGACATTATATGACTTTTCAGCAATCTCGGGCGGTCCTTGTCACCTTCAATATTGCTGTGCGCTTTGTGAGTGATTATGTTATTATGGTGTAGGATAAACACTGTCAGTATTATTTATTTGTTTGCAGTTGTATCTGACATATTTATATTGGACTCTTTACTTAAAGGAGGGAAGAAAATGTTTGGTTTGATTGGTAACTTTGGTCCCTGGGAACTTGGATTTATTTTAATAATTGTTCTGATTATTTTTGGACCGGGAAAACTTCCCCAATTAGGTGAATCCGTAGGAAAAGCGGTTAAAGGATTCAGAAAAGCCCAGGATGAAGATATTGAAAAACTTGAAAAATAAACGAAAACCCTCCAAAGGCTATCTGTAAAAAAGATAGCCTTTTTTATTATTCACCGGATTCATTGGCTTTTTCATCCTCCCGGTTGGCCGTATCGGCTTTCATTTTTTTCATTTCAAAATAAATAAAGGTTCCGGTAATCAAGACCGAAAGACAGTCAGCAATTGGAGCGGCACGCCATACTCCTTCAATTCCCCAGAACTGGGGCAATATCAGCAGTAAAGGTATAAAAAGCAATACCTGCCTTGACAGGCTTAAAATAGTAGATTTTAAAGCTTTGCCGGTAGCCTGGAAAAATCCCGAGCATATAACCTGAAAACCGATTATAGGGAATACGGCAAAATAAATTAACATGGCATGAGAAGTTAAAACCGTGAGGGCTGTATCGCCTTCACTGAATAAGGCAGCCAGAGGAACTGACCACAACCGGATTGCTATATAACCCAACACAGCAATACCTGTAGCTGCTGCAACTGCCAGTTTCAGTGTTTCAATTACCCGATGATATTGCCTGGCTCCATAGTTGTATCCCAGTATGGGTTGTGCTCCCTGACTCAGCCCTAAAATGGGCATAAACAACAACATACCTATACTAATAACTATCCCTATTGCAGATAGAGCCAGGTCTCCACCGTAAGCCATCAGAGTTTTATTGAGAATCAGGTTTTGTACACTGCTGGCCATTTGCATAGCAAAAGGTGCAAATCCAATCGCCATTATACTTAACAATATCGGCATCTGTGGTTTCAAATTCTTTAAGCGAATCTTAACCAAACTTCTTCCCGTATAGAAATAACTTAATACCCAAACCATGGAAATAAACTGAGCAATTATCGTAGCATAGGCTGCACCCTTAATTCCCCAGCCCACTATGAAGATAAACACATAAGTCAAAACTACATTAATCGCAGCACCCAGCAGCTGAGTATACATCGACATGCGTGGGTTTCCTTCTGCCCGGATAAAGTTGTTCATACCCATGCTCAGGCTGCCAAAAACAGCTCCCAGCATAATAATATGCATATAATCACGGGCGTAAGGAAATACTTCCTGACTGGCTCCAAAAGCCATTAAAATTGGCTCGGTAAAAATGAAAAAGAAAAATGCAAATATGGCTGGCAGCAATATCAGCATCAGCATAGCGTTGCCGGCCACCTTTTCGGCTTCCTCTTTCCTATTTTCGCCCAGGCGGATAGAGATAAGAGCAGTTGCTCCCACACCAATCAGAACTGAAACCGCCATTAGAATAATCATAATCGGAAAAGCCACCGTAGTAGCAGCAATAGCTGCCGCCCCGATTCCCCTGCCTACGAAAATTCTGGCCACAATATTGTAAAGCGAATTCACCAGCATGCCGATAATAGCCGGCATCGAAAACGTCCACAACAGACTCCCTATATTTTTGTAGCGCATTGCTTCGCTGCGATCCATAATTAAACCCTTCACTAAAAATTCAACTTAATATAATTGAAATAACTTCTTCTGTCAAGAATGCACCGATTGCGGACAGACTTGATTTTTAATTTATTATTCCTCCAGACATACTTTTTCTAATATTTGGATTAGTTTTACTATTCAGAATTATGATAATATGTTTGCAGATGCGTAAAAGGCACACTTCATCTTATGAAACGGAGGTAAAATAATGGGAAAATATTGGTTAAAAGATTTTGAAGAAGATCTGGCAAAATGGCGTCCCCGTTGGGAATCACTGTACGATGAAGGTGTACCCAAAAATTTTTATTATCCGGACTACCCCCTTAAATACTGGTTTAATAAATGGGCGGACAAGCATCCGGACAAACCCTATTTGTTAATGGGCGATTTCCAAATGAGCTATAAGGATGCCAACTGGACAGCCCGTAAATTAGCCAATGCCCTGCTTGATCTGGGTGTAAAAAAAGGTGACCGCGTAGCCATTATGGCCCCTAATGTACCCCAGTATGTTCTTTCCCTGCAGGCTCTGTTTAAAATTGGCGCCATTGAGGTTCCCACCAACCCCCTTTATACAATTCCGGAACTGGACTTGCAATTCACAGATAGCGGCACCGAAACCGTTATTGTCATGGCTGGTTTTGCTGATAAAGCTATCCAGATTATGAAAAACCCGGCCTCTCCGGTTAAGCGGGTTATCGTTTTTCAAGTCCCCAGCGCGCCGGTGGAAGTGGAAAAAGGTGAAAACATATATGATTTCAACCAACTGGTAATGGGCGCCAGTGACGCCGAACCTGATATCGAAGTCCTGCCGACTGACATTGCCCGCTTGCAATACACCGGTGGTACTACCGGAGTCCCCAAAGGTTGTGTTCTAACCAACGAGATGATATTTTCCCAGGCCATCCGCACCTCTACCTGGACATCAGGTGGTTTTAAATTAATCCCCTTTGATGAAATGCGGACTCTTTGTGCCATTCCTTTAAATCATATTTATGGTTTTAATGCCAATGTCAATATATGCTTATATACCGGTGGTTCAATAGTGCTGGTAGCCCTGCCTACTCCGGATAATCTGCTGGAAGCCATCAAAAGACATAGTCCTAATTTATTCGCTGCTGTGCCGGCTATGATTATTGGTCTGAACAATCATCCTGATATAGCCAATTCTGATATTACCTCGCTTAAAGGCATTTTCTGTGGTTCAGCACCTTTGCCGGTGGAAACCATGAAAGAATTTGAACGTCTTACCGGCGGACGCATCCTGGAAGGTTACGGACTATCTGAAACTATTAACATTCTCACGGTAAACCCGGTATTTACGCTGCGTAAATACGGCAGTTGCGGTATTGTCTGGCCGGATACCGATCTGGTGGTAGTTGATGTCGAAACCGGTACCAAAGTAATTCCCCGCGGTGAATTAGGAGAACTGATAGCACGCGGACCTCAGGTGATCACTGAATATTGGCAAAAACCTGAGGAAACTGCCAATGCAGTCCGGGATGGCTGGTTTTATACCGGTGATATAGTATATATCGATGAAGACGGTTTCGTATTCATCGTAGATCGTAAAAAAGATATGATTCTATGCAGTGGTTTCAATGTGTATCCGCGTGATGTTGACGAAGTACTGTTTGCGCATCCAAAGATTTTGGAAGCCTGCACAGTAGGAGTACCTGACCCCAAACGGGGTGAAACCGTAAAAGCTTTTGTGGTAGTAAAACCTGGCCAGACCCTAACTGCTGACGAAATTATTGAACATTGCCGGAAGAGTCTAGCCCCTTACAAAGTACCCACTTTAGTGGAATTTATTGATGCTGTTCCCCGTACTTCAGTAGGCAAACCCGACCGCAAAGTACTTCAAGCCAGAAAATAAT
>JAAYBS010000064.1 GCA_012718855.1 Syntrophomonadaceae bacterium | reverse complement strand
TCATGATTCCCTCCTTCCTTTGCTAGCTTAAAATTTAGTATTTACCAAAAGTAAACGAAAAATATTGCAAAAAGTTAAAAAGCCAGTTGTAGAAATCTGACAACTGACTAAACTTTTCATCACCAGTTTCCACTTTGAAAGCTTTTCCGCTGTACCTTACAATAAAAACGGTTAATCTTCCTGGATTGGTGACTTAATTGTATATACTTTTATATGACATTACTAATGGTAATTGTTTTTTTATAATACAGAATAAGTTAATCTATGTTTATTATAGTTATATTGGCAAAGGCATTAAGCAGCGATGACAACTGTCACTATCTGACCAGCTCAAAATCTATGCGGGCATCCGGCACATTTACTTTAACCAGTTGTACCTGTACTTCATCACCCATGCTGAACTTGCGTCCGCTGTGATTGCCGGTTAAAGTATAGTTGCGTTCATTAAACACATAATAATCATCATAAATACTTGATATGTGCACCAAACCTTCAACGGTATTATCCAATTCTACAAAAAATCCAAACGACAAAACTGACGAGATACGAGCGGTAAATACATCACCAATAAATTGCTCCATATACTGGGCCTTTTTAATATCCACCAATTCCCGTTCAGCTTCTTCGGCCTTGACTTCCTGTACACTTGAATTTTCAGCATACATTCCCATTTTCTTTTCCAAAGCTGCTCTTTTACGTGCAGTCATATTACCTTCCAGCAGTAATGATAAAACCCTATGCACTGCCAGATCCGGATAACGGCGAATAGGACTGGTAAAATGACTATAATATTTGGATGCCAGGCCAAAATGTCCCAGTGGTTGGGGTAAGTAACGGGCATGCTTCATGGAACGCAGTACCAGCAACGAAATCAGCTGTTCTTCCGGACTTCCTTTGACTTCCTGCAGTAATTTTTGCAATACATGGGGTTCAATCTTTTTAGCATTAATCTTATGTCCAAAGACACCCAGAACCATATTAAGCTTCCCAATTGCATCATCTTCCGGTTTTTCATGTACCCGATACAGGCAAGGCATTTCCTGCCAGTATAAATGTTCGGACACCACTTCATTGGCTTTAATCATGAAATCTTCAATCAGCATTTCCGCCGGACCCCGTTCAAAACGAACAATATCAACCGGGAATCCATCATCATTAACTATTACTTTGGCTTCGGGAAAATCAAAATCCAGCGCTCCCCGGTTATTACGTTCATCTCGCAATATATCCGCTAATTCCTTCATCAACTTAAAATCTTCTATCAGGTCGCGATACCTTTTCATTACTTCGGCATCACTGCCATCCAAAATCTTATTTACCGCCGTATAAGTCATGCGCTCATCTATATGAATGACCGATTTATACAGATCATAGCTGGTTACTTTGCCCTGCAAATCAATGTCCATCATACAACTAACTGCCAGCCGGTCTACCTGAGGATTAAGACTGCAAATTCCATTGGACAGTTCCGGCGGCAGCATCGGCAGGACCTTGTCAATCAAATATACACTGGTTCCACGCGCAAAAGCTTCTTTATCCAGTTTGCTGTCTTCACGCACATAATGGGAAACATCCGCAATATGAACTCCCAGTCGATAACCTTGTTCAGTACGCTCAATTGATACCGCATCATCCAAATCTTTGGCATCTTCCCCGTCTATAGTAACCATTCTCAGGCCGCGAAAATCCTTGCGCCTGGCTATTTCCTCCTCCGCAGGTTCCTTGGCTACTGCATTAGCCTCTTCGATTACTCCATCAGGGAAATGTTCGCGCAGGGCATGTTTTTTAATAACAACCTGTAACTCCAGACCAGGTTGTCCCTTTTTCCCCAATACTTCCACAATTCTGCCCTCCGGATTCACGAATTTTTCCGGCCAGGAAGTGATAGCCACCACTACCCGGTCACCATGGTTAACCTTAATCTTTTTTTGCGGCTTGACCATTATCGGATAGATTTGCCGGGCATCATCCGGAATTACCTGAAACATATTTTTACCTCGTTGAAAAGTACCCACCAATTGATTATTGGCACGGGTAATTACCCGCACTACCTCACCTTCAGGACGCTGTTCATCATGAGCCCGTTCCTGGGCGCGCACCAGCACCCGGTCATTATGCATGGCTCCATTCAGGTTTCTTCCATAAATAAATATTTCCGCCTGTCCCGCTTCATCAGGGGCCAGTATTCCGTAACCTCTCTGATTCAGGCGAATTACACCCCGGGTCAGGTTCATCATCTCCGGCAAACCATATTTATTTTTACGCGTCTTTACGATTTCGCCCTCTTTTTCCAACCGTCCTAAAACTTTGGTAAAGCGCAGTTCCTCTTCTTCATTAACTTCCAGGGCTTCTTTTAACTCATTATAACTAAGCGGCCGATAGCTGGCTTGTCGCATGAATTGCAATATCATTTCACGATTAATATTTATTCCTCCCTTTATGGCCTTACAGCTGTAAATGGCTCTGTGGAAACTTTTTTAAAATTAGTATTCCCCTTTTTACCAGGTAAATTAACTATCCAACCCTAATTGGGGGGCAATTTTTTTCATTTCCTCCAAAGCAATACTTAATATTTCATCCAATTCCAGACCTATTTCCGAGCAGGTAGCCATTTGTTCGCGGCTGGCCCCGCGGGCAAAGGCCTTTTCCTTAAACCGTTTCTTTAATGATTTAAGCTCTACCAATTTAAGGTCCTTATCCGGTCTAACCATAGCTGCAGCAGTAATAAATCCGCTGATGGGATCGGCTGCATATAATGATTTATCCAGGGTTGATATTCTTTCCAGACCATGTATTTCGTTATGTACTTTAACCGCGTAAACCACTTCGTCCGGCAGACCATGTTCAGCCAGTATCTCTGCCCCCAAAAGGGAATGACGTGCCGGTTCATCTCCGGTGGTATCATAATCTATATCATGTAACAAACCGGTTAAGGCAAATATATGCTCATCTTCACCCAACCTTCGGGCCAGACCAATCATAATCGCCTCTACTGCCAGTGAATGATTAATCAGATTCTGATTGTGCAAATGTTGTCCCAGCAACTCCAATGCCTGTTCGCGTGTCATATTATAATTCCTCCTGTCTTTGCCTATATTGTTTCATAAAACTCAATATGGCTGCAGCGACAATATCCTGTTCTTCACCCATAGTAGCAACATGTCCGGACTTTTCTAAAAAGACTGTTTGTATTTCCGGATGACTTACATGCTTTTTCAGCCAGGCAGCACTATGATGATGAACTGATCCATCCTGCATAGATTGGATAACTAATAGAGGTACGGATAAGCGGTTAATATTATTCATAACCAGTTTCCGCAGGTCGTCCATACTGGCAAATGCTTTTAATGGCATGACCGGATAAGCGAACCGGCCCTTACCGGCCAGAATATTCTGTTCCTTTTTATCCCCCTTGGGAAAAAAGGGTAAAATTCCTTTAAAAATTAAAAATAGTCTGGTCAGGCAGGGGTAACGTGTAAATATAGGCGCATTAATGGTTATAATTCCCTGTAGTCCGGGCTGGTATAACCCTGCATATACGGCCAGCAATCCGCCCATGGATAACCCGGCTACATACACATTGGTATAATGTTTTTGTAAAAAACTTAATTCATCCTCAACCGTTCGATACCAATCACTATATCCGCTGGCATTCAAAAAGGAGGGATGGGAACCATGTCCGGGCAATAACGGTCCACTAACCGTACAACCGTTGGCGGCATGAATCATTTCTGCAACGGTTCTTACTTCACTGGGAGAAGCGGTAAAACCATGCAGAAATAGCAGCGCCACATCTTTATTGCCCTGCAGAAAAAACGGTTCCGCCTGGTCATGAATATATATCATAGATAAATACCTCAGGTTATAAAAAAAAGCAGGCGGAGTCATCCGTCTGCTTTTAATCCAATATTAACAGGTATCTGACTACCTTTTATAACATCGCTATCATCTGGCTAGACCAGTGCCAATGCCAGTGTAAGTATTATAAACGCAGCTGCCAGATAGGCAGTTATCTTGGCAAAAAAATCATCCAGACCCTTCTTCTTGCCAAATATTGCTTCGCCGCCCCCAGCGATACTGCCCGATAAACCAGCACTTTTACCTGATTGCAGCAATACCGTAGAAATTAAACCCAGAGCCACGATTATTTGCAGTATTAACAGAATAGTTTTGAGCAATGTAGCCACCTCCAATCCCCAGAGTCAAAATATATTCTACCACAGATATGAAGCAGAATACAAATTTAGCTTAAAAAATTATTTTCGACTGTAGAAAACCTCGAGGCCCCGATAACGGGCAAACTCATCCAACTCTTCTTCAATACGCAACAGTTGGTTGTATTTGGCTACCCGGTCAGTACGGGCCGGTGCTCCGGTCTTTATCTGTCCGGCATTGGTGGCTACAGCAATATCAGCAATGGTTGAGTCTTCTGTTTCGCCGGAACGATGAGAAATCACACAGGTATAGCCGGCTCTCTTGGCCATTTCAATCGTATCCAGAGTCTCGGTTAAGGTACCAATCTGATTTACTTTTATCAGGATACTGTTACATACTCCCTTACTGATTCCCAGCTGTAAACGCTCAGTATTGGTAACAAACAAATCATCACCTACCAATTGTACGCGGGAACCCAGCCGCTCGGTCAATAATTTCCATCCCTCCCAGTCATCTTCAGCCAGACCATCTTCCAGAGAAATAAGGGGATATTTATCTGCCAGCTGCACATAAAAATCAACCATCTGTTCAGGAGTCAGTTTTTGACCGGTACTGGCCATATCATAGACACCATCTTTATATAGTTCCGTAGCAGCCACATCCAGGGCAATAAAAATATCCTGGCCGGCTTTATAGCCTGCTTCAGTAATAGCCTCCAGAATTACATCTATGGCAGCTTCATTGGAAGGCAGATTAGGGGCAAAACCACCTTCGTCCCCTACGGAAGTACCCAGACCTTTATTATTTAATACCAGTTTTAATGACTGATAAACCTCCACTCCCATACGTAAAGCCTCAGCAAAAGTGGGAGCCCCTACCGGAACAATCATAAATTCCTGAATATCAACATTATTATCGGCATGTTTTCCACCATTTAAAATATTCATCATCGGTACGGGAATATCACGTCCATTTATCCCGCCAATATATTGATAAAGCGGCAGTTCCAGATAATTGGCTGCTGCCCGGGCAACTGCCAGTGATACACCCAGAATGGCGTTGGCGCCCAGTTTGGATTTATTAGGGGTGCCATCAATATCAATCATAAGCATATCGATATCAACTTGATGAGTTACCTCCATGCCAATTACTTCGGGAGCAATTAAATTATTTACATTATCAACTGCATTTAAAACCCCTTTGCCATTGTAGCGTTTCTTATCCCCATCCCTTAATTCAACTGCTTCGTGCGCTCCGGTTGATGCGCCGGAAGGAACCATCGCTCTTCCCATGGTACCATCTTCCAGAATTACTTCTACCTCTACTGTTGGGTTTCCCCTTGAATCCAATACTTCGCGGGCATATACATCTACTATCGTACTCATTTTTAAGCCATCTCCCTTTCTAATTTTGAAGACAGGCAAGGGGACGGTTCTTTTGCCTGCTGCGGCTCACCTTGCGGGCAGGCAAAAGAACCGTCCCCTTGCCTGCTTGCCTGCGAACCTCCGAACCTCCGCCTTGTCAGCTTTCAAATAATGGTTTGCCGGTCATTTCCTCTGGTATTGGCAAATTCATAATAGTAAGCAGCGTGGGGGCAATATCACGTAATTCCCCCCGGGAACGTAAACTATATCCTACATACTGGTCGGATACCAGAATAAAGGGTACCGGATCAGTAGTATGGGCTGTATAGGGTGAGCCGGTTACCGGGCAAACCATCATTTCACAATTGCCATGATCAGCAGTTATAAGACAGGTACCTTCTTTCTCCAATATGCGCTGGACAATCTGCCCAAGACAATCGTCCACCACCTGTACTGCAGTAACGGCAGCATCCATTACTCCGGTATGTCCCACCATATCAGGATTAGCAAAATTCATTATAATTACATCATAATAATCCCGATCCATTTCCAGCAAAACCCGGTCGGTAACTTCCCGGGCACTCATGGCTGGCTTAAGATTATAGGTAGCAACCTGCGGTGATGGAATCAGGATACGATCCTCACCAGGGTTGGCAGTTTCAACTCCTCCATTAAAGAAAAAAGTTACATGAGCATACTTCTCGGTTTCCGCTATTCTTAGTTGTTTTATTCCCAGACTGGAAAGATACTCGCCCAGTGTATTATTCAAGTTTTGGGGTGCATAAGCAACCGGGGCTTGTATGGAGGCATCATACTGAGTCATGCATACATAAGTAATCCGTGGGTGTACCTGACGCTCAAAACCGCTAAAATCATCATCCACAAAAGCCCGCGTAATCTGCCTGGCTCGATCCGCCCGAAAATTAAAAAAGATAAGGCTATCGCCATCTTTTACCTGTCCGGTCGGTTTGCCCTCCAAGTCTACTATTACTACTGGTTCCATAAATTCATCAGTAATCTTTAGTTCATAACTGCTTTCAATGGCAGCATAGGCGTTGGGGGCCTTATTACCTTCTCCCAATACCATGGCTTGATAAGTAGCCTCTACCCTGTCCCAGTGTTTATCGCGGTCCATACCATAATAGCGCCCCGATAAAGTTGCAATTTCCCCAATACCTAAATTATTCATAACCTCTTGCAACTGATTAATATATACCAGGGCACTGCGGGGATTTACATCCCGACCATCCAGATAGCCGTGTATATACACCTTATTTATATTTTCCTGCTTACATAACTGCAGCAAAGCAAACAGGTGCTGCATATGGCTGTGAACCCCGCCATCCGATAATAATCCCATTAAATGAACCGCACCATTATTATTACGCGCTTGCTCCAAGGCGTGAAGAAATACTGGATTGGTAAAGAAACTCTTATCCTCAATAGCATTACTTATGCGCGTAATCTCCTGATATACTACTCTGCCCGCGCCCATATTTAAATGGCCAACTTCGGAATTCCCCATTTGGCCACGCGGCAAACCTACTTCCTGACCGGAAGAACTCAGGCAGGTAGAAGGATATTTATTTAACAATTGGTTAAAATGAACCGGGTTGGCTTGGCTGATAGCATTATCTGCTGCTGCCTCCCTCAATCCCCAGCCATCCAAAATCATCAAAACCACAGGTCTTTTAGCCATTCGCAATTATCCTCGCAATTCTGACCAAAGAATCGGCTTCCAAACTGGCTCCGCCAATTAATGCTCCATCTATATCCGGCTTTGCCATTAACTCCGCTATATTATCATCCCGTACACTTCCACCGTAAAGAATTCGGGTGGAATTGGCCAGGTCGTCATTAAATAATTCCCGCAGACGGGAACGAATACAGGCAATCATTTCCTGGGCATCATCACTGGAAGCATTAACTCCGGTTCCAATGGCCCATACCGGTTCATAGGCAATTACCAGTTGCCCGGGCTGCACAGCCAGATCCTTAAGATTCTTGTCCAGTTGATTTTTTACTATCGATAAAGCCGCATTATTCTCTCTTTGCTGTAAAGTTTCGCCTACACATAATATCGGTACCATACCATGATTTAAAACTGCCTTTAACTTTTGGTTAATCTGCCCATCAGTTTCACCCATTATTATCCGGCGCTCTGAATGACCGATAATAACGTAACTGCATCCCAGTTCTTTTAACATCGGTGCTGAAACTTCGCCGGTATAGGCCCCTTTATCCTCCCAGAAACAATTCTGACCTCCCCAGGCCGGAGCATTCGGTGAGGCTAATTCCTGTTGCAGCATTGCTAAAAGCGTAAACGGGGGGCAAATTACCACCTCTGCTCCACTTAAATCGGAAGCTTGCGTCATATACTCCTGAAGAAACTGTCTGGTTTCTTCGCTATTTTTATTCATTTTCCAGTTGGCTGCCGCCATTGGTTTTCTCAAATGATTATCTCCTCTTAGCTTATTCTAGTGGGCTGCCTCAACTACTGCTACCCCTGGTAAAACCTGACCCTCCAGAAATTCCAGCGTAGCACCCCCGCCCGTGGAAATATGCGTAATTTTGGATTCCAGTCCCATATTGTGAACTGCCGCAGCCGAGTCTCCGCCACCAATAACACTTACTGCACCGGAATCTGCCATTGCCCGGGCTACTTCTCTCGTACCCTGGGCAAACTGGTCATATTCATAAACCCCCAGCGGACCATTCCAGACAATAGTTCTGGCTTCAGCAATCGCCTCAGCAAATAAAGCAATTGTTTCCGGACCAATATCCACTATCATGCAATCGCTGGGTACTTTATCAATAGACACTATCTGTCCAACTGCTTCCGGTGATATCTCGGTTGCTACTACTGCATCTACCGGCAACAGTATTTTCACCTGCCTGCCCGGCGCCTGTTCGAGTAACTTGCCGGCCTGTTCCACCAGGTCAGGCTCATATTTTGATATACCAATATTTTTGCCCTGGGCTTTGAGAAAAGTATTGGCCATTCCCCCGCCAATCAGAATTATATCCATTTTCTCGGAGAGATTCTCAATCAAGCCTAATTTATCTGCCACCTTGGCGCCACCCAGGATAGCCATACGCGGACTTTCCGGGTAATCCAATACTTTACGCAGCATGTTCACCTCTGATTCCAGCAGAAAACCGGCATAAGCCGGTAGATATTCAGCCACCCCGGCAGTTGAAGCATGTGCCCGGTGAGCACTGCCAAAGGCATCGTTAACAAATACTTCAGCCAGAGCTGCCAGTTGATGGGCATAATCCTTATCATTCTTTTCTTCTTCGGCATGAAAACGTACATTTTCCAATACCAGAATTTCTCCCGGCTTTAAGGCCTTTACCTCCTGTTGCACCTCGGGACCAACGGAGTCATTGGCCATTTTTACCTTAGTATTTACTAAACCGGCCAAATGCCCGGCTATTCTTTTCATACTGTACTTATCTTCCGGCTTTCCTTTGGGCCTGCCCAGATGACTCATAACCACCAATTTAGCGCCCTGATTAATTACATATTCAATACTGGGAAGCGCTGCCCTGATTTTAGTATCATCAATTATATGGCCGTCTTTATCCATGGGGACATTAAAATCTACTCGCATCAGCACTGTTTTTCCGTTCAAATCCGCATCCTTTAAACTTTGCACCGGGTACACCTCCGCAATATTTAAAATACTTTATAACCCCTGGGAAGCTATGAAAGCCACCATATCAACTACCCGTACTGAATAACCCCACTCGTTGTCATACCAGGCTATTACCTTGGTCATACGATCTCCCATGGTCATGGTCAGCAATCCATCCAATACCGCCGAAAACTCAGATCCCCGATAATCAGTTGATACCAGAGGCATTTCAGTATATTCCAGGATTCCTTTTAACTTACCCTGACTGGCCTGTTTAAAAGCCTCATTTATTGTTTGTACCGTGGCCGACTTTTCCAGTTCTACCGTCAAATCCAACAGGGAAACTGTCGGGGTAGGTACCCTGACTGCCAATCCGTCCAGTTTTCCCTCCAATTCCGGAATAACCAGACCTAACGCACTGGCAGCCCCGGTAGTGGTAGGAATTATGGAAAGCGCGGCCGCCCGGGCCCGTCGCAGATCATCATGCTCCAGATCCAGCACCCGCTGGTCATTGGTGTAAGAATGTACCGTATTCATAAAGCCTTTTACTATGCCAAACTCCTGCATCAGAACCATGGCTACCGGCGCCAGGCAATTGGTAGTACAGGAAGCATTGGAAATCAGATTATATTCCGGACGGTATTTGTCGTGATTAACCCCCATTACCATAGTTAAATCGATATCTTTGCCCGGTGCGGTAATTACAACTTTTCTGGCCCCGGCCTGTAAATGTTTGCCGGCTTTTTCCCGGGAACGAAATCTGCCGGTTCCTTCTACAACTATCTCTACACCTAACTCTGCCCAGGGTAATTTCTCCGGGTCCTTTTCCGACAGGTATTTAATTTTATGTCCATCAATTACCAGATAATCTCCCTGTACTTCAACCTGACCATGAAATTGCCCATGCAAAGAATCATACTGAAACAACAGGGCATTGGATTCCAGTTTGCCCAAATCATTAATAGCTACAATTTCAACATCGTCCCGCTTCATAGCAATTCTGGTCACCAGTCGCCCAATGCGCCCGAATCCATTAATCGCGATTTTCGTTGCCATCAAATCATCCTTTCTTTTGTACTAACTACAAATCTTTGTCGCCGCACCTTCATCGGTAATGAGCATCGTATTGCGCTTACCGTTTAAAACCGCTTGAATTGCTTCGCCTTTATTACTGCCGCCAGCTACGGCAATAACTTCACTGGTATTTTTCAAATCATCCAGTTCCAGACCAATGCCAGGAACTTCATATACTATATTGCCCTTTTTATCAAAATAATATCTTAATGCTTCACCCACTGCCTGCTTCTGTTCCAGCAAAAATAATTCCGGGGCAAATAGACCACGTCGATTAGCCATTTCCATGGCCGGGCCAATACCATGAACTAAAATATTGCTTGATTTTATTGAACTGAGTACTCGTTGAATATGCACATCATTTTTTAAAATTTCAGCGGTACCCTCTTCCAGATTATCGGGAATATGCAGTAAGCGGTACTGGGCTCCAATAGCTTTGGCAATCCGGGCAGCAATTGCCCCCGCCTGCTGTTCCATTTCCTCACCTAATCCGCCCCGGGCCGGTACCACCAGTATATCAGCGGTATTATTTCCCTGACACATAGCTGCTGCCATCTCAGCCAGGGTAGTGCCACCAGTCACTGCCAGCGTACAGCCGGCAAACAACAACTTATTAACATGCCTGGCAGCCGTCATTCCCAAATCTTTTTTCACCGTGTTATCCAGGTAGGAGTCACCCGGAACAACTATAACTTCCTTTAAATTAAACTTTTGTTTAACCCTCTCAGCTAATGTTTGGGTATTGTATAAAAAGGGGATAAATTCATCGATTTCACTAAGCATTTCCTCTCCGTAAGGAGTAAGGCAAATTCCTGCCGATGTAGTATGGATTGCCCCACGCATTTTCAGATAATCAACTTCTGAGCGAATAGTTCGTTCCGTATAACCCAGAGTATTGCCCAGTTGTCTTCTCCCCACGGGTTGGTGATGCAAAACCTGACGCAGAATCTGGTAACGAATCACCATAATTTCCAGCGCTTCCGGTGCAAACCTCTCCATAATACTAAATACATGGTTCATAAAATCAGGTTTTCTCCCTTTTTGGACATTTACATCCCGCGTGGACATTTTTGCCCCGCCACAGAGCCGAAACACAAAATTTTTAAAATTGTATACATTTATTATACCACTTTTATCTAATCGTTTATGTA
>JAAYBS010000063.1 GCA_012718855.1 Syntrophomonadaceae bacterium | reverse complement strand
TGGCGTGTTCCAATCAGACCGATACTGCCACGGATAGCCCGAATGTGTCAGAGAGAGTCATTAACATAGGCGTTATGCCGGATGTGGAGTCGATCCCATTCTTGATTGCGCAGAAGAACGGTTATTTTGAACAGGAAGGCGTAAAAGTTAATATAGAACACTTTACCAGCGCCAAAGACAGGGACAGTGCACTTCAAAGCGGCAAGCTGGACGGTGTGATTACTGACGTGGTGGCGGTGCTTTTTGCCAATGAAGGCGGTATCAACCTGCGGATCATTGCTAAAAATGAAGGCAATGTCTCCTTAATGGGCGGCAAAGACGCAGGAATTAACGCAGTTGCTGGATTGAAAGGCAAAGACATCGGTCTTTCCACCAATACTATCATGGAATATACCCTGGATACAATGCTTAAAGCAGCGGGTATGGAATATAATGAAGTCAATAAAATTGCTATTCCGCCTCTGCCGACCCGCCTGGAAATGTTGCAGGGCGGTAAGGTGGCAGCCGCAATATTGCCCGAACCTATGGCAGGAATGGCTATCAGAAACGGGGCCACCGTTTTAAACAGTACTGAACAGATGGATAATAAAGCCGGAGCTATTGCTTTCACCGCGCGAAGCATAACCGATAACCCGGAAGAAATCAAAGCCGTATTCAGAGCTTATGATCTGGCGGTAGAATATCTGCAGCAGGGTCTCACAGAAGAAGATATCGATTTTATCATTGAAGTACAGCGGTTTCCTGCGGATATTAAGGATTCCCTGCAGCTCCCCGACTTTAATAAAGCTGAACCGGTAAGGGAAGACATATTCAATGATGTGGTCAAATGGATGCAGGACAAAGAACTTATCAAAGGAAGCTATGAATATAAATCTGTCGTTGACGAAACCATTTTGAGGTAATTTTAGTGATTGAAGTCAAAGATCTTACCGTCCATTACTATAGAGAAAAAGAAGCCATACCTGCGCTTCGTCAGGTGAACATCAACATCGGTACCGGTGACATTTATACTTTTATCGGCCCTTCCGGCTGCGGAAAATCGACCTTCCTTTATGTTCTGTCAGGGATATTGAAGGATTATGAAGGCAGCGTGCGCATCGACGGACGCCCTGTAGATCCAAAATCCCAGCGGATCGGTCTGATCCTGCAAAATTATGGTCTTCTGCCCTGGAAAAATGTTTATGCCAATACCATGCTGGGGTTAAAAATCAAAAATGACCAGAAATTTCTGGACGATCATTGCCATACTTTATTGAAGCAGTTGGGTATCGATCATCTCCTGGACAGGTATCCCAAGGAGCTTAGCGGCGGACAGCAGCAAAGGGTTGCCATCGCCCGGGCCTTTATGTTAAAGCCTGATCTGCTTTTAATGGACGAGCCTTTTTCCGCCCTGGATGCCATCACCCGGGAAGAATTACAGGAAGTTTTCCTGAATTTATGGAAAGAGAATAATGTGACCACCGTTTTTATTACGCACAGTGTCGACGAAGCTTTGTATCTGGGCAGCAAGATAGTGGTCTTTTCCCCTTCTCCTGGCCGGATACTTGATGTGTTGGATAATCCCTGCTTTCAAATGGAGAACCTGCGCTCCAGCGAGAAGTATTACGATATGTCGATGCGGATAAGGAAAATACTGAACAAAGGATGATAATCATTGCTTTCGAATCGTTTCTGGCGGGGTGCGACTTATGGGTTGCTGCTGGTAATCATTATCTGGCAGGCACTGGCCTGGCTTTTAAAGATCCCCATCATCCCCCCGCCATTGGCAGTACTGACCAATTTGATCGAAATCTTTGCCGATAAGATGGGCCTGCATCTCTTATACAGCCTGGGCAGGATCATCGCCGGGATCAGTATCGCCATTTTGATTGGTGTTCCCACCGGTCTGCTGATGGGCTATTTTGAAAGGATCGACAAAGTGTTGTCCCCCCTGGTGTACTTTACCTATCCCATTCCCAAGATCGCCCTGCTGCCCATCATCATGCTTTTATTCGGTCTGGGCGAAGGATCCAAACTGATCATGATCGTTTTGATCGTGATCTTTCAGATCATCATAACTTCCCGGGATGCCGTAAAAGCCATTCCCCAGGATATATTCCGTTCGCTGCAATCCCTGGGAGCAGGTCGTCTCCAGATGTTTACAGAAATTATCATCCCCGCCTCCCTTGCCGATGTACTGACTGCCACCCGTCTGGCTCTGGGAACCGCAGTATCCATCCTGTTTTTTACCGAGACCTTCGGTACTGAATACGGGATGGGTTACTTCATCATGGATGCCTGGATGCGGGTTAACTATCTTGATATGTACGGTGGTATCGTGATCTTAAGTTTGATGGGCTTTGTCCTTTTTACCGTGATTGATATTACCGAAAAACGCGTCAGTGCCTGGAGATAGACTTCCAGGCACTTTAAATCTTTTTTGAAATTAAATCAACTAAATCAGGGGCACTGCTATTCCAGTGCAAGTTTGACCAGATGGTCCACCAATTGTTCAAATTCCATCCCTGCCGCTCTTGCCGCGTCAGGAACCAGGCTCATTTCTGTCATACCTGGCACCGTGTTGACTTCCAGCACGTAAGGGTCACCCTTTTTATCAACAATAAGGTCGATGCGGGCAAATCCCCGGCAGTGAAAAGCTTCATACGTCCTTGCGGCAATTTGCTCAATTTCTTTACTGGCAGATTGATCGATCCGTGCAGGGATGATATGACTGCACATGCCCGGTGTATATTTGGATTCATAATCATAGAATTCATTGACGGCTGTGATCTCGATCAAAGGCAGGACCACAGCTGTTTGGTTACCGATGACCGAAGCGGTGATCTCCACTCCGTCGATGAATTTTTCCGCCAATACTTCAGAGTCAAAGTTTAAGGCATCTCTAATAGCATTTTCGATCATTTCCCTTTTGCGCACGATGAATGTACCAATGCTGGAGCCCTGGGTGGCAGCCTTGATGACCATGGGCAGGCCTATATTATCGATCAGGGCATCGATATTTACTTCTGCCTCATCCAAAAAATGCTTATCCAGTATCATATAATCAGCAGTCGGGATATTTTCAAAAGAAAACATCTTCTTGCTGAGGATCTTGTTCATGCAAATAGCGCTGGCCGCCACGCCTGAGCCAGTATAAGGTATATCCAGCAAATCCAGGAACCCCTGGACCGTGCCATCTTCACCTTTTTTGCCGTGCAGGGCTATAAATACAACATCCGGGTGGATCTCTATAACTTTATGCAATGATTCCCGGTTAAAATCAAGAGTTACGGCTTCATAGCCGATATTCAGCAGAGCCTTATGTACCGCCCGGCCGCTTCTCAGTGACACTTCCCTTTCCTGGGATTCACCGCCCATCAAAATCAAAACTTTTTTCAAAATATCACCGCCAGTTTTCATATAATTAATTTACGTTCAAGCCAAGACCAACTTGCATTTTTATAATATGAATATCATAACCCTTATGTTTTTCACTTGCAATGAAGGCGTCAAAAGCATCAGCATAGAAATAAACTCTTTTGTACTTCAAGGCAAATTCTTATACATCATTACTATTGAACCGGCGGGAACTATATGATAAAATTAGTTTTGCTGATTACAATTCAGCTCAGGGGAGTAGCTCAATTGGCAGAGCATCGGTCTCCAAAACCGAGGGCTGGGGGTTCGAGACCTCTCTCCCCTGCCATCTAAAGACAGTAAAACCGGAGTTTTTAAACTCCGGTTTTTGTGCTTTTAACTGCAGTAACCGCAAAGGGCGAGAATAGTCATCCAGGTCCGGGCATGGCCATATTCATCGCCTGCGATACCCATAATTAACGCTTTTAGAGCCAGGCTATCTACCATGTTGGCCATTTGGCTGTACATGGCTACAGCTCCGAGTTCATCAGCTATTGCTGCTCTTACCTGACCAATGAAAACCTGATTGCCGCATGGGGCGCAAGGATAACAACAACAGTTTGTCATAATTTTCACCTCCCTTTTATTGGATTATCTTATAGTATGGAAAATCGTTACTTGTGGTTCCATATTTTTCATATGTAACCAACGTTAGGTATTTATCGTATAATATTTTATCTTGAATTGGGGAGGTAAAAAAATGGAGGCTAATAGTTTTATTTCTATGTTAAAAGAGGCTAAAGAACAAAAGCAGGCTAAAGTTATGCAATATGAAAATTATTTGCAATCAGCAGCTAATGAAGAACTAAGTAAAGTTTATTGGCAAATGTTATTAAAACACCGAAATCACATGAAGATCCTGCATCAAATAGAACAGGCTGTACTGGACGGTACTGATGTCTCAGTTGATATTTTTAAACCTTAAATATTTTCTATGCTGGATGTATAACCGGAGTTATTACTCCGGTTTTTCTTTAATTAAAGGCATAATGCTTCCCGTGATATAATCTAATGTGTATAGTATGGTGATTTGGTCAGATTCTCTTTGATGATAGGAGTTTTCAATTATGAAGGCAGCTGTTTTTTATCATCCTGATTTTGCTGACAAAGGTTATATTACTCTTATGCATAGGGTTAAACCCGGCTTTAATAGTCTTAAAGATATGATAAAGAATGGTCAGTTATACTTAATTGAACCTGAAATTAATGCTGAAAGTTACCAATGGTTGCAAGCCACTCATTCTGCCCGCTTGATTGAGGGAGTTAAAGCTTCCGGTATGCATGAAGTAGCCTTGCTTTCAGCCTCAGGGGTTATTGAGGCAGCAGTAAAACTATCACAGGGTGAATTGGATTTTGCCTTTTGTTTTGTTGGTACAGCCGGCCATCATGCCGGACATAATTATTGCTGGGGATTTTGTTATTATAATGATGTAGTTATGGCGGTGAAGAAGCTGCAATCCATAGGAACAGAAAAAATTATGATTATCGATGTAGACCCACATTCCGGTGATGGCACCCGTGATTTAATTGCCAGGAATCCAAATATCATTCATATAAATTTCTTTGCCGATGAAGATTATGCGTATAGTGACCAGGTTCTGAATAATTATGGAATTTTGCTGGACAATGCCGATGATAAAAAATTTCTTGCTGCTCTGGATACTATGTTGTTGCGAAAATGGGATTTTGAATTCCTGTTTGTTATATTTGGACACGATTCACATTGTCTTGATTATGGTGATTTTTACTTAACAACCGCGGCATATCAATCGCTGGCTAAGAAAATAAAGATATTTGCTGATGGAAGGCCAGTTTTATTTGTTTTGTCCGGAGGTTCAAATCCCCAGGTTGCAATTGAAGCCATTCCGGCGGTTATTAAAGAGTTTGTTTAATTTCGAACATGATTATTTTTTGCCTGTCATATTATTGCGTTTAAACTCTTCAGATAGTTTATTCATATTCTCAATGGCTATATCAGTTTTTATACTGACCAGGCCTACTGATTTATTGTCTATAGCACGACATAAATCCCTGATAGATGCATCAGTACAGGAAACCACCTGGTTATCAATTTTATCCGCTTGCATTTTAAGAGTATTCCATTCTCTAAGCATATGCTGACATTGCTTCTTACCTTCCTCCCATTTCCCCTGCATAGCCAGAGCTGAAGCCTTCATAATTTCGTATTTGGTTTGATAATAAACTGGAGGAATAGGAGTATTAAATACCTGGGCTATACTGTCAAACCCATCGTATAGTTCAATTGCTTTAATTATGGTATTCTCAGTATTTTTAGCATTGATGCTATCAGTCAATCGGTCCAGAGATTGATCAAACTTGTGGCGCGATTCCATATTTAATCCGGCCTGGGTTGCTTTTACCTGTAATTTATTCCAATTACGATGTATCTGTTTTAAACTGGTTTGTTCTTTTTGCCAGTTATCAAGCATACTTTTAATGTTGCCCTGTCCGGACTCCTTTTTACCGGTTTCTTTTTGCTGACCCGTATCTTTATTCTGACCAGTATCAGATGATTCCAGTATCGAATAATTATCCAGTTTAATCTTCTTATCTGCTTCTTTAATTATTGCGTCTGTTTCCTTTACGACTATTTTAAACTGTTCAGGAAGTTCCGGTTTTTTGGTTTGCGGTGCAGGTTTCTGGGCAGGTGATTTCTCCCCGCTGCAGGCGGGAATTAATACCAGGGTTCCCAGTAGTAAAAGTATTAATAAACGTCTGCCTGAAAACAATATTTAAACCTCCAAACTTTCATAGCATTATTCTTTCAAATATCAATTATGCAACACCTATTTTAGTATGTTATATAAAAGGTAATTTTATTAATAATCAGCTGGTATAAATCCTATCCAGGCAGGTAAATAATCCATATATAGCAATATATATGGAGGCATGAAATGAGTAAACGGAAATGTACTTTTGCGGGTATCCTTTTAGCACTACTGGTTTTGGAAGCTTCTTTTATAGGAATATTAAAGACAGATAACGCAGCTTTCTATCTAAGCATGTTGGTGGCATCCTGCGCAATGATAATGGGATGTTATTCCCTGCATGATAATAAAATCCACTCAACCGTTACGAACAATCAGACCCATTGGTATTTTATTAATCAACCCCCGATATATAGTGATCCATTATTTGATAGTGTACGTGAGCGTATGTAAAAGAGGCAGCTCCCTGCTTCCCAATAAAAAAGAGGGCTTACACCCTCTTTTAGTATTTGTTTATTTATCTCTTTCTTCTTTTTCCTGACGGGCCTTTTCAATGATCTTTTCTGCATTTTGAGCAGGTACTTCTTCGTAATGGGAGAATTCCATGCTAAATTTGCCTCTGCCCTGAGTAATTGATTTTAAATCAATAGTATAACGAGCCATTTCACCCAGTGGTACCTGGGCTTTAATCATTTGCATTTTACCCGTGGGTTCCATACCCTGTACACGGCCTCTTTTGGTGTTTAAATCACCAATTATATCACCCATATAGGCATCCGGTACAATGATTTCAACATTCATAATGGGCTCAAGCAATACAGGTTTGGCAGCTTCAACACCTTTTTTAAAGGCTATACGGGCAGCCATTTTAAAGGCCATTTCAGATGAGTCAACTGAATGATACGAGCCGTCATACAGGGTAGCTTTTAAATTTGTAACCGGATATCCGGCCAGAACTCCTTCTTCCATAGCTTCCTGCAGACCTTTTTCCACTGCCGGGAAGTATTGACGGGGAACCGAACCGCCAAACACATTTTCTTCGAAAGTAAATTCACCATCAGGGTTAGGCTCAAACTTAATCCATACATGACCAAATTGTCCGTGCCCTCCAGATTGTTTCTTGTGTTTACCTTCGACTTCTACCAAAGAGCGGATAGTCTCCCGATAAGGTATACGCATTTCGCGTGTAATAACATCAACACCAAACTTACGCGTCAGCTTTTCAATGAGAATATCTATATGAGTATCACCCATGGCTGTAAGTATGGTTTGTTTGGTTTCGGGGTCTTTCTTTATAATTATAGTGGGGTCTTCTTCCAACAATCTTTGAGTTGCTCCACTTAGCTTATCTTCATCACCCTTACTCTTAGGTTCAATGGCTACACTTAAAGTTGGCACCGGGAAATCAATTGGCGGCATTAAGTTGGTATTGGATTTAACGGTAAGTGTATCACCGGTACTCGTAGATGATAATTTGGCTAGAGCAGCAATATCTCCGGCTGATAATTCAGGAACACCGGTTTGCTCTTTTCCGGTCATAATTAGTATCTGGGCAATTTTTTCTTCTTTTTCTTTGCTGGCATTATAAATAACCGAATCAACTTTCATTTTACCCGTAAAAAGCCTGAATAAAGTTAATCTGCCAATGTAGGGGTCAGCAATAGTTTTAAATACTTGCGCAGTCATGGGTTCTGCTTCCAGATCTTTACCTGCAACCAGAGGATTAACATTCGGAGTAGCGCCGCAATCTACAATGAAATCCATTAAACTGGTAACAGCTATGTTATTTAAGGCTGAACCGCAGAATACAAACACAGCAGAGCCTTTGCTGGCAGCTTCCTTGATTCCCTGGGAAATTTCAGCATCACTCAGCTCTTCACCTTCCAGGTATTTAGCCAATAAATCGTCATTGGCTTCGGCAGCTGCTTCAATTAAAGCTTCTTTGTAGGATTCGGCATCAGCCATCATATCAGCAGGTATATCCTCTTCCTTGGCTTTACCGGTTCCCGGTTCAAAGATATACGCCTTCATTTTTATCAGGTCTACTACTCCCTTAAAACTATCTTCAGCCCCAATAGGTAATTGCAAGGGAACTATATTATCAGAGAAAGTATCTTTCATTTGATCCAGTACTTTATAAAAATTGGCATTTTCCCGATCCATTTTATTGATAAAAGCCAGTTTGGGAATATCGGGATAATCCTGCCATACTATTTCAGTTTGAACTTCAACACCTGCAGTTGCCGATAAAAGCATCAGCATACTATCTATTACCCGCATAGTACCAACTACTTCGAAGTAGAAGTCTGAATAACCAGGCGTGTCTACCAGGTTTATTTTATGGTCCCTGTATTCACATGGAACCAATGATGAGCTAATAGTAATCTGACGTTTCACTTCTTCCGGGGCATAGTCTGAAACTGTATTACCGTCATCCACCTTACCCATTCTTTTGATTGCCCCTGTATTAAAAAGCATGGCTTCTGCCAATGAAGTTTTTCCAGTTCCTCCATGGCCAACAAGGGCGATATTACGAATCTTACTGGTGGGGTACACCTTCATTAAACAACCTCCTCATTTTGAACTAACTGTAAAAATGGTACTATATTTTAGTTAAACTATCAAAACTATTTTAAACTTAATTAGTCGGCAGTGCACGATTATTTCTTTTGACCCGCCTTATAGAAAAGCAGGTAGATAAGTATAGCAGCTACTATAAAGATAAGCATCTGGTAATAAAAGATTCCTTTAAATGCATCCATTATCAGAGTAAAAAGAATAGCAATCGCAAGAGGAAACAGGTACATCTGACTTATAGGTTTATCCGGAGTGGCAGGATTGGTCTTTTTCCTGTTTAAATATCCTATATTAAAAATCAGAAAAAATAATATTATATTAATCAGCAGACTTAATATTAACATCCTGGGTACCCCATTGATCAAGATATTCGCTATAGGTGGTGCGAAATTCCGATATTAATTTATAATCAGTCCAATCAAGATTTATAGGTGTGATACTGATATATCCGTTTTGAGTTGCTGCTACATCACTGTCCGGCGGCTGTTCTTCGTTCATTACTCCTCCTCCCAGCCAAAAGTAAGTATTACCACGGGGGTCCTGTCTTTCCTCAAATAAATTATCATAATTTCTAACCCCTAAACGAGTAACTCTTACTCCTTTTATATCCTCCCAGGCCAACATCGGTATATTAATATTTAATAAGGTGGTTGGTTTAATACCTTTGTCCATAACAGTTTTAATAACATTACGCGTGAAACGTGCAGCCAGGTCAAATTCCATATTTTGTGCATAGGAGTCCAGTGATACTGCCACAGCCGGAGAACCCATAATAATTCCCTCAGCGGCCGCTGAAACAGTCCCGGAGTACAATACATCCGTACCCAGATTAGGACCATGATTAATTCCTGATACTACCAAGTCAATTTTTTCATCAATTAATTTCGCAATCCCCAACTTTACACAATCAACTGGAGTACCACCTGCTACCCAACCTTTTTTTATTCCAGGTAAATTAATTGGTACAACTCTAATTGGCTCAAATACAGTAATTGAATGACCTGTACCGCTTCTTTCACGGTCGGGAGCTACTACATATATTTCGGCAATTCTGCTCAGTTGTTTTATCAACTCATTTATGCCCTGGGCATAAATACCATCATCATTAGTTACGAGAATTCTCATTCTTGAATAGTAACCCCCCGATCAAGCAAGTTGATATGATCAATTGGCCAATAAATCATGAAGGCTTTACCTTTTAAGTGATCCCGGGTTAACCAGGCATTCCAGGAATGGCTGTCAAAGCTAAAGTTACGATTATCTCCTAAAACCATCAAACTGTCTTCAGGCACTTGTACCGGACCATACTCGTAATTAATAGGTTCTGCCAAATATGGTTCTGCGAGAGCTTTTCCATTAATAAATACTTTACCCTCTTTCATTTCTACCGTATCTCCCGGCAAACCTATAACTCTTTTAATATAATCTTCATTCGAATTAAGTATTTCAGGAGGTTCAAGAACAACTATATCTCCACGTTGCGGTTCTTTAAAATGATAAATAAACTTATTAACCATTACCCTATCCTGCAATTGGATAGTAGGCAACATTGAACCGGTAGGAATTATTCTGCCCTCAATAACAAAAGTTCTCAATATCATAGCTAAAATAAATGCAATGACTATTATGGAAATCGTTTCTTTAATAAAATCCCATATTTGTTCCTTCATATACCCACTCCCATATTGAGTTAAAACTCATAAATATTTATGGTCATTTCTTCTTTTTCCTTGTCTTTGGTTAAACCAAACATGATATTCTTTTGTTTAAGGTTTTTGTTTAGAAAATCTATAATATAAACCAATTCACTGTTAGCTGAAAATGTTTTAAAAGCTATTAGTTCCAGCTTTCCATTGTCTTCTTCCATCACCTGTCTCCTCCCCTGTATATTCTAGTTGAAGCAAAATACATTTACAAGTTAAGGATAATATTTGCAGTCAAATGAAATGATACTATTGGGTATCACATTATAAACAGTTCAAATTATATTCAAATAAGCGAATAAAAGTTTGCCGGGACCAACCAGCAAACCTTCACCCTAAATACTCTCCATAATTTGAACTATATTAGAACCCACGTTTATGACTCCGTACTTTACAACGTGCCTCATAAATTAATTCAAGTTCATGCTGATAACGCTTCATTACGTTATTGGCAAAGGATGGTATATCATTTACGCCCAACTGGTTTAATCCGGAAGTTTTAATGGGAGTGCCCTCAGTTTTAATGTTCAATCCCGTATGAATAAGTGTTGATGTAGGCGAAACTGTAGCAACTGATACTGATAATTTTGCCTGACGAACAAATAAATCATCACCCATACGGATTACCGGAATTTCAAATATTTCAAGTTCTTCTTTAATTGATGATATCAATATTCTTTGCCGGTATATTGCCAGTTCCAGATCAGGGTTAAAATGTTCAACCAGGAAATGCAGCATTAATGGTGAATAGATATAATCCCCTTCCTTTACATCGGTTAGATCCACCATATTGTCAAGAGATACATTTGCTTCACCAATAAAAGCAACAATAGCATCACCCAATAAATGAAATTTGCTATAAATCCAATGAGAACATAATTCCTTACCGGTATAATTAATTGGGTAATCTACCATTAAAGTTTTTAGCATATTTTAGCCCCGCTTTCTCAAACGCTTTTTTATTAGTTGGGCAATATTACTGGATGTTTTAACTCTTCTTTTCAGTCCCGTTGTCAATAATCGAAATAATATATGCCCCTTAAATTTACTGCATTCTATTTTATCACCAAAATGATTGTAAATAAAATTTATCTAGTTATATATGGCTTTGCAATTATGCAATCTGTATAAATGGCTATAGAACTTATTTATTTGATATTGCATAATTGCAATGCAATATTGCAATTATGCTTAATCATTTGCAATGAAGAACTAGTCTCATGTAAGCAGATTAAGAGGCTTAACCTATTTTAAAAGCTGAGGTCCCAATATAAATGCAAGGGTTAACTGCTTAATTCAATTTATATTATATTGGCACACTTATTGCAAATAAAGCAAATTAGGCAGGGTTTAATCTATAAATTAAGGGGGGGTCGGGGGGATTACACTTTCAATAACCCTGGTATCAAATAAATATAGTTAATAGCTAAATAGAAAGCTATTACTTAGTAGCAGAAAGACTTAAATATAAATGTGAGTATATTTTGAGTAATTATTTGGGAGGAGGTCTTTATTATGGCGTTAATGTTAAACGGTACAAACGATTATATGGACCAATATCAGGATAAACTGGTATCAGCCGATGAAGCAGTGAAAATAGTTAAGTCCGGGGATTGGGTTCAATATGGTGAATTTGTAATGCAGCCAAAAGATCTGGATGCAGCATTGGCCAGAAGAGTTAACGAACTGGAAGATGTCAAGGTGCGTACGGTAACTATTACTATGATCCCTGAAATCGTTAAAGCTGATCCCAAAAGAGAACATTTCCGTTTTAATGACTGGCATTTTTCAGGTTTCTCAAGAGCCCTGCATGAGCAAAATCTATGTAATTACATTCCCATCACTTATCATGAAGCCCGAAAATTAATAGAAGAATTTGTACAGATTGATGTGGCCTTTGTGCTGGTTGCTCCTATGGACCGTAACGGATATTTTAATATTGGTACTTCAAATTCGATTACTTCTTATGTAGTTGAAAAGGCTAAAAGAGTAGTTGTAGAGGTTAACACTTCCGTACCGGTTTGTCTGGGCGGTAATGGAGAAGGTATTCATATCAGTCAGGTGGATTATATTGTAGAAAGCCAGACTAATCCAAAATTATTAAATCTGCCCCCCACAAAAATCTCCGAGACTGATGAAGCAATTGCTCGAGTCGTAATGGAGCAAATGGAAGACGGAGCATGTTTGCAATTAGGAATAGGAGCTATGCCCAATGCGATAGGGGCAATGATTGCTGAATCCGATCTAAAAGATTTAGGTATTCATACCGAGATGCTGGTTGATTCATTTGTTGATATGCATGAGAGTGGACGAGTTACCGGCAAACGCAAGAGCATAGATAAAGGAAAAATGGTTTATACCTTTGCCATGGGAACTGATAAGTTATATAACTTCCTGGACCATAATCCGGTATGTGCAAGTTATCCGGTTCATTATACTAATGACCCGGCTGTTATCGCTATGAATGATAAGGTATTTGCTATAAATAATGCTATTGAAGTAGACCTTTATGGTCAGGTAGCTTCTGAAGCTTCCGGAACCAGACAAATATCAGGAACGGGTGGTCAGTTGGATTTCATATTTGCTTCCTTCCGCTCCAAAGGTGGAAAAGGGTTTATCTGTTTATCTTCCACCAAAACTATGCGGGACGGAACAGTAGTATCCAGGATCAGACCCACTCTTTCCCCGGGAACAATTGTAACTATCCCACGCTCGTTAAATTTCTATGTGGCAACTGAATACGGCATAGCTTTAATGAAAGGCCGTACCACCTGGCAGCGTGCAGAAGAATTAATTAGTGTTGCTCATCCGGATTTCCGTGATGAGTTAATTAAAGAAGCAGAAAAAATGAAGATTTGGGCAAGAACCAATAAACAGGACATCTAATTGTAGCCTGCCAAAAAGCGGGTGCCCCCCAATCCCAACACCCGCTTTCTTTTTTTGCCTATTTATATTTAATTTTTTATTGGAATATCATATTTACGTGCTTTACGCGAAATAGTGGAAGCATCAACCTCCAGCAGTTCGGCTGCTTTGAAACAGGAATTGGCAATGGAAAAAGTTTTTTGCAATAATAACTTTTCAACACTTTCGACTGCCAATTTAAGCGGTATAATTTGATTAACTGTAATGGCTTGATCCTTTGACTCCTCACAATCTGTGCCCATTGAAAGAATATAATCAGGTAAATGTTGCAGTTTAATTTTTTCTGCACTGGTAGTTACAATAAGTCTTTCGATTAGATTTTCTAATTGTCGAATGTTACCCGGCCAGCTATAACGCATTAGTGCCTCAATTGCTTCTGCCTCCATATCTTTTTTATAATTATATCTAAGATTAAAGTTATTCATAAAATGTCTAATCAACGATGGAATATCTTCCCTACGCTCCCTTAAGGGAGGCACATATATAGGAACAACATTTATCCGGTAATATAAATCCTCACGAAACTCACCTTTTTTCACCATAACTTCCAGCTCTTTATTGGTTATGGCTATAATGCGTACATCAATTCTGACTGACTTGGTTCCACCTACCCGAATTATTTCACGCTCCTGTATAGCACGTAATAGCTTTACCTGAAGATGAAGAGGGATGTCTCCTATTTCATCCAATAATAATGTGCCTTCATTAGCCAGTTCGAACAAACCAGGTTTACCTTCTTTGCGGGCCCCGGTAAAAGCGCCGGTTTCATAACCAAATAGTTCTGATTCAATTAGATTTTCAGGAATGGCAGCACAGTTAAGTTTTATAAATGGTCCATTTTTGCGATTACTGTTACGTTGGATTATGGTAGCTATTAATTCTTTACCTACACCGGATTCTCCGGAAAGTAAAACGGTTGAATCAACCTCAGCTATTTTCATGGCCTGATAAACTATATTCTCCATATCACGATTCTTAAATATTAAATCACCGGATAATTTTACCCTCATTTGATTCATTTGAAATTCAAAATGACTTCTTAAACCTTCCAATTGTTCAATGCGTTGCTTTAACATATTAAGTTCACTGATATCACGGACACTGGTAACTATTCGAAATATATTTCCTTCTTCATCAAACACCGGCGTTGCACTAACCAGCAAGTGGGTCCCAGTAACTGTAGTTAATGTAGTTGTAACCGGTTTTTTCTGATCCAGAACCAAAACACTTGCTGAACGTGACAGAATACCCTTATCAACCAGTTCATACATGGTTTTGTTAACCAGATCCTCTTCCCCCAAACCAGTCATTCGTTTAATTGCTCTATTAATACGTAAGGTTAGTCCTTTTCCATCAGTAATATATAATCCATCAAATGAGGAATCGATAATTGCATCAAGTTCTTTATTTAAAGATTTAACATATTCCAATTCCCTGGTGACTGTTTCTAATTCAGAAATATCATATAATACTGCTACGGCACCTGATATCTCACCGTTTTTAATAATTGGGGCCCTATTGGTAATAAATGAATTATCGCCTATTTTAATTTTAATACCGTATTCACTTTGCCCGGATCTAATAATATCCTGTAATGCACTTTCGGGAATTACTTTATTAATATGTTGCCCTAAAACCATCGAACGGTCCATATCACTATATTTCTCTATAGCCCGATTCCAAATACGTATAATTCCGTCTTTATCGATAGCAATAACCGGATTGTAAACGGAGTTTATTACAGTTTCCAGTTGTCCTGATATATCATCAATAATTTCATTAAGAGCTATCATTATATCAGACTTGGTTATAAACCCAATCATTTTACCATTCTCAACCACTGGATATCTGCCAGTATACATTATTTCAACATCACGAATATCCATGTTAGGATCTAAAACTTTAACCCCATGGGTCATTAAATCACTTACAGGCCTTTGCGTATCCATCTCATTAGCCAAAGCCCTTATCAGATGGGTTTTTGTAAATAAACCAACAATTTTATCGTTTTCTACTACCGGAGCACCATCAATTTTATTTTCCAGAAATATTTGGGCAGTTTCTAATATTGACATATCAGGATTTAGGCAAATAACATTATTATTCATATAGTTGCCTACTTTAGTGATACCTCATTCCTCCTTCGAAATCATTAATGACATATATGCCTATACAATTTAGGACCTCCGTTTGATAGGATATTAAAAAATACCTATTATAATTAAAGTAACTAATATTATAATTATATACCAACTCAACTCAATTCCCAATATTCAGAATATTTATAATAAGTTTGGAGTGTTATAATATATGTCTAATTCTGATAAGTTATTTGCCCGTAAGTATACCTGCCCAATTTGTAAAACACCTTTTACCAGTATGGCAGTGCGCAGCTCGGCCAGCTATGTCGTAGAAAAGGAGTCTGATTTACATACTATTTATCGTGGTTTAAGTCCACTTCATTATTCTATAATAGTATGTTCAAGTTGTTCATACGCAGCCTCAAGTAATACTTTTAATGATGATTTACCAGACAAGGTTTCTAAACAATTAGCAGGTGCCCTTTTAAAATTAAAAGCTGATAATTCACCTAATTTTAATGAAGAGAGAAACGTAGATACTGCATTAATCAGCATGCAGATGGGAATTCGTACTGCCCAACTTAAAAAGGTTCCGCCTGCTGAGTTGGCCGGATTACTGTTGGGTGCTGCGTGGATATCAAGGGAAATAGGTAACGAGGAGTTGGAACATACATATATGCGGGAAGCCCTGACTAATTATATTGAAGCATATAAAAATGGTTCTGATTCAATTGGTAATCTCAGTGATGTACAAGCAGTATATCTAATTGGCGAGTTAAATTTACGCTTAGGAAATTATAATGAAGCTGTAAACTGGTTTAATCAGGCGATTTTCCATAAAAATATTAAAAAATATCCTCAAATTGAAAAACAAGCTCGAGATCAATGGGCTTTAGCACGTGAAAATTTTCATGGTTACACTCCGGAAAGTCCTGTTACAGCCGAAATATCCACCAAAAATATTATTGTTGAGAATAAAGAAAATGCAGAATTTATAGACTCCAATCCCAAAAAGAAAAAGCGCCGACCATTAATGCAAATGCCAATTCACCTTTATTCTGATCAGATTGATTGGATAACTGGATTGGTAAATTCCGGTTACACTGCTACGCGTTGTTTAGTAACGCGTGAAGAAATAGTTAGAGCTTTATTGGATGCGGTTATGGAAACCCTGGATGACAACCTCCCCGCCCATTTTAGCAGCGAGGAAGAATTAAAACAGCTGTTTATAGAAGGATTCACCCGTTAAAACATAAAAATAATCAGTAGTTTTAATTAACCGCTACTGTTTGGTGATTTTCGAAAAGGTATAAATACATTTCAGATACTTCTTTTTGCTGGATGGATTCCAATGCTCTGCGGTACCATTTAAGCTGTATAGAATATTGTTTTATTAATCTTTCCAGATTATATAATGCCCGGTCAGTCTTAAAATCCAATAAGATTAATTTATTGTCCTCTTCAAAATACAAGTCAATAACACCTTGCACCAATAAATTTTCATCCGTGCCTGCAGCTAAACTAAAAATATCTGAAGCAGGACAGCGCAGGTTAAATGGTGTTTCCCGATAGACCTTTTCAGCTTTTAATATTCTTTGGCCCAATTCTGTATTAAAGAATTTATTAATAGCCAGAGAATCAATTACTTCAGCTTCCTGTTCAGTCAGAATTTCTGCCTTAACCATTTCATTAATCTGCCGGTTTATACTGACAGCACCATCTTCCAAACGTTGCAAATCAAGGTGTTGCATAACTGTATGTAGCACTGTACCCTTCTGTACCGGAGTTATGGCGGAAGTTGTATCTAAAAATCTAGGTTTAATATTAAACTCAGGTGGTGAATAAGCGTATTCAACCAGATTCTTGCGCTCCAAATCAGTTATTTGAGTAACTGATATTTTGGAAGGGATATCTTGTACATCTTTGTATCTATAATTCCAATCCAAGATAGTTTTAAATTCTTCTGCCTGTTCCGATGGCGGCATTTCTGAATAATTCCAGCGTTTAATAAAATCTTTTTTAATTGCCGGGCCAATATGGTATTCATTAATTGCTGGACTGTTTATTATCACATTCCAATTGCAATCATCAATTATTGATACGGGATGACAATCCTGGTATGAATCAGGCAGTAGTATTGCTGCGCTATTGTGCCTCACCACTACTGGTGCAATCCAATCCAAATAATTGCGGCTTTGTGCAAGCTGATATACTCCCTGTTGTTTTATCCATTTATGCTTTTGTTTGTTTAAGTCGTTGATAGACCCTACCATGATTAATTTATATTGGGCACGAGTACAGGCAACGTACAAAATACGCATTTCTTCTGCCAAACTCTCCGTAGTCAGCTGGTCACTTATGGCGATACGGGTTATGGTATTAGTGGAAAACCTTAATTTAGGGTCTATAAAGCGTGAACCAATTCCTAAATCCTTATGTAGTAATACCGTGCCTGAAGTATCCCGCATATTAAATTTTTTACCCAATCCGGCCAATATTACTATAGGAAACTCCAAACCTTTGCTTTTATGAATACTCATAATTCTGACTACATTGTCATTTTCGCCTAACACCCGGGCAATATCCATATCACCACTGCTGATCTTTAATTTATCAATGAACTTAATAAAATTATATAAACCCTTTATGGAAGTTTGACTGAACTGACGGGACCGATCATGTAATAAACGCAGATTCGCCTGGCGTTGCTGCCCCCCGGGCATTGCTGCACAATAATAATAATATCCGGTAGTTATTAATAATCTCCAGATAAAATCATCCATACTCATATACCGGGATTCATCTTTCCAAATACTAATCTGTTGAATAAACTTGTTAAGCTTTTCCGCCAGTTTATCTTCATTATTTAAGCGATAGTCTTCTATGGCTTTATAAAATGCAGCTGTTTTACTTGCAGCCCGAATCATTATCATTTCCGGTAAGCTAAAATCAAATATTGGTGAACGCATAACGCTCATTAGAGGAATATCCTGTCTTTTATTATCAATAACCCTTAAAAGATTCATGAACAATTCAACTTCAATAGCCTGAAAATAACCACTGTTAACATCAGCATAACAAGGTATTCCCTCGGACATAAAGGTTTCAGCAAACTGCCCGGCCCAGTTAACAGTAGCCCTCATCAGAACAACAATATCGCGATACTCCACTGGTCGATAAGTCTCAGTTCTGGAATCATATACTTCTTCGCTAAGTAGTTGTTTAATTCTCTGGGCGACAAATAGTGCTTCCCTTTCAATGTTGTCCATTGGAACATCATTATCGCTTACTGCTAACGTCTCATCAATTGTTGTATCATCCTCAGCCATTACAGTTTCGTCCTGTAACCCATCGTCATTTCCATCGATGATGCAAAGTTCTACACTGGGGTCATAAAATTTATTATTATTTGCTCCGTAGTTCAATTTAACCCGGTCATCATAATCAAGTTCACCTAATTCACGGGACATGATTTCAGTAAATAAACAATTTACCGAATTAATTATTTCCTGACTACAACGAAAATTTGTTCCCAAATCTATACGCCAATTGATACTGTGTTCAGATCGCCTATATTCCTCATATTTTTGCATAAATAAACCGGGATCTGCTAAACGAAATCTATAAATACTTTGTTTAACGTCCCCTACCATAAATAAATTATTGTCCCGTTTGATATAGCTGATAATAGTCTCCTGAACCAGATTACTATCCTGATATTCGTCAACAAAGATGTACTGATAACGGGATTGATATTCCTGTCTGGCCAAAGGGTATGATAATACTTGCAGGGCATAATGTTCCAGGTCATTAAAATCTAAAACACCCCGTTCTGATTTATTCAGGGTATAAATGCGGGTATAGTCCATTATTAAAGAATAGATGTAATTTATGTAGGGATAAAGCTGGTTAATATCAGCCAGCATTTCATCAACCGGTTTAAGTATAATTTTCTTTTTTATATCAGTAATAATCTTTTTAGCTTCATCACGCCACCCTTTGATCTCTTCTGCTTTCTCTTTATGCTCAGGGGTGGCAGGTTTTAGACGCTTGAAATCAATTGAGTACATTAGATTATAAAAATCATCAAAATTTCCACCATCTAAAGCTTCCAGCAATTGATTAATTTTTATATTGTCATCCTGCAGAGCTTCAATATAAGCAGCTGGACCATTCGGTAACAATGATTCCTGTAATGACCTGGTAAATAAGTCTTCGGCAGCGATTAACCTGGTTTTGATATTTTGTTTAATGGTTTTAAGCCAACTGCTGTTTTCAAATTCTTCTCTGGTCATGTTATAATCATGGGCCTTATTATTTAACCATTCCAACGGTTCTGGCTGACTCTGAATAAAATCATAAATCTTTAACAGCAGATCACTTAATGGGGTATCATCACGGTTGCCGCCAAACATTTCAACCAGCATCAAAAATTCCGGACTAGCCTTCTGATATTGCTCTTCCAGCATTTCCTCCATGCATTCGCTTTTAATAATTAATGCTTCAGTATTATCAGCAATACGAAAACGGGGGTCAATATCAATCAAATGAAAATAGTCTTTAATAACCTCAGTACAGAATGCATGCAGAGTACTTATTGAGGCGCGGTTTAACAGTGATAATTGTCGTCTTAAATGTTCCTGATTATGTTCATCAGATTGGTCCAATTCCTCGTGGATAGCCCGGCTAATTCTTTCCCGCATTTCAGCAGCGGCTGCCTGCGTAAAAGTAACTACCAGCAATTGATCTATATCAATTTTATCCTTAATAACTATTTGGATTATTCGTTCTACCAGAACAGCAGTTTTACCTGATCCTGCTGCAGCAGCGACTAATAAATTGCGGTCACGCAGTTCAATAGCCTCCCGCTGTTCATTCGTCCAGTTTCTCACTGCTTAACCCTCCTCCGATTTTTCCATCAACTGCAAAACCTGTTCCATATTATATTTCTGCAGGTATTTGTACTGATTACCCTCAAAAAGCATATCAAATTGACAAATAGCCTTGTAATTACAATAAGTACAGGCATTATCGTTATTATTTTTTTTATAAGGTTCAATACTGACTCGTCCGGATAAAATTTGTTCACTTAATCCGGCAACTTTAGCTTCCACATAGTTAAGTATCACATGCCATTCATCTTCTGATAAAACCGATGAATTTTTGCTAAAATCACCATCACTCTTTAAGGTAACCGGTAAAACTTCTGAGTCCTTTACTATTTCGCGGTCTATGGCACGAACCACTTCCACATCTTTTAAGGTTATTCCCCGCATTTTAAGTGCTTTACGCAATTCCGACTCAATTTTATCCATATCCATCTGTTCTGTTGTTATCATAGGGTCATCAATCTTAAAGTAGAATACTCCGGCAGGTTTTAAAGTACTTTGAAAATTGGGATGATCACTTTTTAATAAAGCCGATAAGTAGATGAATAATTGCAATGATAAACCATAATACACATCATCTATTTGCATGTATTTATTACCCGATTTATAATCAATAATTTTTATATAGGTGGAATCAGGCAGGTTAAAATAATCAATCCGGTCAACCCTTCCTTCCAGGTAAAGTATTTCGCCGTTATTCAACTCCACCTCTATGGCCGGGAAATCTTTCCCCTTGCCAAAAGCTATCTCATGCCCTAATAACTGAAATTCACCTTTTTTCATATGTTCAGTAATTGTCCAGGTAGCCCGGCGGCTAACCCGCTTCAATCTATCTTTCAAATTCATATAACGATTATTACTTTGAAATACACCGTTGCCATAATCGGCTGTCAATTCCTCCATAATCTCATCAACCATCACTTCACATTGATCCTGAGTTAAATTAAGCCAGTCATGTTTTTCCTCAGATATACGGTTTCCATACTTCAATATGCTTTCATGAAATATATTACCGATATCAGGGAATTCTACTGTGTATTGTTTTCGTTCCCGAGCACGCATTCCATATTGAATAAAATGAGCAAATGGACAAGCAGCAAACTTTTCCAATTGAGAAACATTAGTTCGAAAGGGTCTGGTATATAATCGCTTAGCTTCTTTTGGCTCTACATAATGAAGTTGATTACGGTGAAAGAAAGCCTTGCCGGTCATAGTATGCAAAGCCTCCCAATCCGGATTGTTTTGATACCAGCCCAATATATCCCACCAGAAATCTTCAATAGGTTTATCGTCAAGGAATCGACGCATATTTTCAATCAAATATTTATAGGTGCTAATCGGAGTTGAAACCAATTGTAACTGGCTCATTCGGTTTTCTACTAAATCAGAATTTTGCTTTATGCGCGGAAATATTTTTTTAACCCGGTCAATTAATAATGAAGGACGTAATGCTTTACCCTGAACATCAGCCAAAGCATAAGACAGTACTACTTCATCAGTGGCTCTGGTCAAAGCACTGTAAATAATAAATCTTTCCTCATCCATACGTTGTTCCCGGCTACTGGAGAGAATAATGCCCTTTTCTTCCAGGCCCTGTTTCTCCTCGTCCAACAAAATACCATTGGGATTACCTGCTGCCGGTAATTTGCCGTCATTTACACCCAATACTATTAATCCACGGGCTCCGCGGCTTTTTAACCTTTGCAAACTGCCGATAATTACCTGGTCAACTGTGGGAGGTATCATTCCGAGTTTAAAAGAGGTAAAGCCACTTTCCAGTACCGAGCGGTATTCTTTTAGAGTACAAATATCATCACCCATAATTGTTACTATCTGATCAAAGATTTGCATGACAATATTCCATACTTGAGTGTTTTGTAAAACCTGCTCATGCAGGTTTTGTTCACGTAAATCCTCAATCCAATTAAGTAATCCGGTCTGGATTGACCTTTGTTCCAGAAAATCATACAGCTGCCGGGTTCGAGCTGCATAGGAAGTTGCCGATTTTATATTTGTCTGTAATTCAAAGATAGGTTCGGCAATTCTAATACGCAACTGGTTTAATTTCTCCAGTTCCTCCGGTGGGCCATAAATAAAATCATGTTTCCATTTATCACCCTGAATACCATAGGCCAGCATATAATTTTCCAATTCTTCCACATCATCAGCTGTTAAATCCAAAAGGCCGGTTTTAAGCATTCGCACTACATCATCAAAACGGAAATTTCGGATGAGAATATCTAATAATGCCATCAAATATTCAATAATGGGGTTGTCCATAATATCTCTTTTGTCGTCAATAAAAAATGGTATGCCGTATTCCGGGAATATGCGTCTGATAAGATAACTGTAATTTTCCATATCGGAACAGATTATGACTATATCTTTCCAATGCCAGGAATTCTCGCGGGCAAATTTAATAATCCGGGAGGCAGCTTGCTCTACTTCGGAAGAAATATTAGCTGCCGCAAAAACTGACAAGCCTTCTACCTCATCTTCCCATACCCGGGACGGATAAGCATATAATTCTTTTTCCAAATGTTTCAGTGCCACTTTCTGATCCGCATCAATGTCAGGAACAACTATAAGTTCCTGTTTTAAACCCAGGTTATCAGCCAGAGAATGAATCTTTTTATATGTGTAATTAGAGGGAGAAAACAGTTGGGCATCCCGGCGTGAAGCAGATAAATCCAGCGTGAAGGAAAAAGTAATTTCTTCAGCCAATAACAACAATTGTTCAATTACCTGTAATCGCTGTGGTGTAAAGGTTATAAAATCATCTATCCAGATATGTGAATCTTTTAGCCAACTGCAATTGGTCATCTTTTCAACAACCAGATTGCTCTTATCTTCCAGGTCTATATAGCGCCCTTGAAGGTAGTCATTAAAAGCATTATAGATAACTTTTATATCGCTGGTCTTGGCAAGCATTGCTTCTGAAGTACAGGCTGCTACCATATCATCAATATTAACCTGATATCTTTTAATTTCTGCAATCAGTTCTGATACCTGTTCAACAAATCCGGGGTGTTCAGCAACTTTACTATAAATGCCAAGGTTATGAAGATTATCATTAATTACTTTACGCAGTACCATATGTTTACCCTGTTCATCGATAGTAGTACGCGTCCTGCCTCCGGCTTCATTTATAACCCGCTCCCCCAGCCGGTTAAAACTTAATACTTCCACCTGCATAATACCTGGAACATCCAGGCTGCAAATTAAATCTCTTTCGGTTTGAAATGTGAATTGATCAGGAACCAGTAAAATCAATCGATTTTCAGTTCCACTATGTAAAGCCTGCTTTATTTCAGAAAATATGTGTTGACTCTTTGCCGTACTGTTACGTCCGGTTAAATACCTGACAGTCATCAACAAGCCCTCCCATATCGAATCTCTTTATCAGGGTAAACATATATAGCATGGACAGTTTCCCTGACGTCTCCTCTCCCTGTTGACTGGCATTAGTTGACTATCTAGGCGTATTATAACATTAATTATCTGCTGCCCGAGATATAATTAGAGGTGAAATGATTAATCCATAAGCAATAATTTAGCTCCCGCAGCTAACAGCAGAATACCTAATATGTCCAGATATTGAAAACCTATCTTTTTCATGCCGAAAGCTCCCAGGGCATCAATTAAAACTGCCGTTGATATCTGGGCAACTATAATAGCTGTAGTAGCATTACCTACTCCAATTTGCGGTATGGAGCGAATTACAGCATAAATGATCAGGACATTCAGTACACCTCCCAGAAATGCATACCAGGGTACCTGTCCAAGTTTACCGTAATTGTTTAACCCACACCCAACCGCTATCATAATTACTATTACAGTTATAACACCGATTATATGAATTAACAGCGTTGATTCCCACAAACCAATAATTTTACCCAGACTGGCATTAAAAGTACCTTGTAGAGCCATAGCTGCACCTGATAAGGCCGCCAAAAATAAGTAAAACAAGTTAACCATTATATATCCCCTTATCTATTTTTACTTATTTTCATAGTCTCTACCGGTTTTTATGCGGTTAATCTTAAAAATTAGATAAAGGTTGCTAATAAAATAATGCTTGCCCCCAGCCAAAACCATTTCCAATCTGCCTGTTTTGCTTTTTTACCTGCCTGAGGTAATAGTTGAAAAAAGACCAGATACAACATAATTCCGGATGCAATTCCCAATAGTACAGGTAATAGTTGAGGCTGATAATTTATAATTATTTGCCCGGATATAGTTCCTAAGGGCGTAATAATTCCTACCAGTATAGTTGGTAATATAATTCGCCAGCGACTCATACCACTCATAATAAGCGGCGCAGCTATAGCCATTCCTTCAGGAATATTGTGAATACCTATACCCAACGCGATAACTGCGCCGGTACGAACTTTCATTTCATATCCCAATGCTATGGCTATGCCTTCGGGGAAATCATGCATGGCAATACCGAGCATGATTAAATATCCCAATCTTATTAGACTATCTCCGGGATAAATTCTGGCCATAAAGAAATAATCAAACAGGGCTATTATGGCTATCCCTAACAGAATTCCTATTAAAGCTGTTCCCAGGCCCGCATAAGCAATAGCCGATGGGAAGAGATCAAAGACGACCACTCCCACCATAACCCCTGCTGCCAGGCGTAAAAATGATGCCAGAACCCGATTACTCCATTCCTGACGAAAAAATAACAGTATGGCACCAAGTACAGTTGCTATCCCGGCTAAACAACTCCAGATTAAGACTTCATACACATTAACAGCCATCACTTTCCATTTTATTTACATATCTATGTCTATAAAATGACTTTTAGGCTGATTATTGGATATAAAATCTTCCTCAATGTACAAGTAATATTTGCGTTATAAAGTTCATATTTTTGGTTTAAGGAGGTGTGTATTTATATGAATAAACCTGGCTCTGTAGAAATAATGGCAATAAGTAAAGCAATACTGATATCTCTGGTTTTATGCATTTTAGCAGGGATTACCGTTTATTATTCGTCTATTCCGGATACTTCTATGGCACTAATAGGTAAATTGATTGTTATATTCAGCGTTTTCTGGGCAGGATGTTATGTCAGCAAGTATTATGGGAGTAAAGGTCTGGTTAGAGGTATCAGTATGGGAATAGCTTTTTTTATAGTAATGTTAATTGCGACTTTGGCCTTTGATACTTCATTAATCAATCTGGGTGGATTATTATACAGCTTGACTACCTGTATTGTAGCCGGAGGATTAGGAGGTATATTGGGATTAGGGTTAAGTGAAATAAATTGATAGGAATAAGTTAAAAATTAAAGCCGGTATTTCCGGCTTCCATTCTATCTCACTATTCATGAAAAATATACTAACAGTAATCCTAATCCAATAAGGCATAGCCCGGTAATAAGTCTAATATAGGGCATAAGCCTTACCTCCCCGGCTTTAGTCATTAATCTTTAGTAAAATATAGCTATATTATCCTGTATTATTTTTTAATTAATTATTTGCCGGATACTTTAGCAATTATATTACGTAAAACACTGGGTATTTTAATATAGACGATGCGCACTTGCTATTTCCCCCTTTTTATTAATAGCTGAAACTTATAGTTCATACTATGAAAAACGGGGAAAAAAAGTTACCGGATTATTAATTATTATTTATTTCTGGCTACTTTGAATCTAAAGCCAGGATAGATACAACTCCTGTAATTCTCCTTTGTTGACGGTTACCAGATTTTTAATGGGTGAGCTGTTAATAAATACTTTGCCATATGGCATATTGATAATTCTGTTATCCAGTAATACTACCAGACCACGGTCAGCTTCACCTCTAATTAATCGACCAATACCCTGTTTAAATCGAACTGCTGCATCCGGCAGCAGGAAATGTTTAAAGCCATTTTGTCTTTTTAGCTGGCAAAATAAATCGGAAGCATAACTGAAAGGCTCTGATGGCGGTCGGAAAGGTAATTTTACCATCACAATACAATTAAGCAGATTTCCTTTTAAATCTATGCCTTCCCAAAAGGTATCAACTCCCATAAGTAACGCATGTGAAGCTTCAATAAAACCATTTAATACCGTGCCGGATTCACCATCTTCGTATTGTACAAATAGTGGACAGGCATACTGCTGGCACAGGGGACGCATTAATTGTGCCACTTGCTGCATTTGCTTACGGGATGTAAAAAGCACCAGTGATTTCCCCTGACCGGTTAAGATAATATTGGTCAGTATTTCACAGATATCATTATTAAATTTATAACTGTCAGTAGAGCTAATTTCAGGTATTAAACATAAACAGGCATTATCATCATAGGCAAAAGGCGATGGTTTTAAGCAGGTATTTATGCGTGAGTCCTGCCTGGCTTCAGTTAATCCGATTTTATTAATAAAATAATCAAACTGTTCTTCAACAGTTAAGGTGGCTGAAACCATAATCAGGCTATCAAGTTGCTGATATAGTTTTTCTTGTAATGTATCCCCTATTTTGACCAGAGAAGAACAAATTGTTGATACCTGACCGTGACTATACTCCAACCAAATTATGCGGTCAGTTAGATTAATATCCTCCTCCATTATTAAAAAGGCCTGCTCTGATAATTCATATAACAGCCGTACATAAGAGGCTAACTCTCCTTCTTCGTCCTTGCCGCTTAATTCTTCTTTTAATTTGTTTAATTGTTTGATAATCAAGTTATGATTACTTTGCCAATCCCGGTAATATTCAAGTGTGGTCAGGAATTCCGGTTCATCTAATTCCGTAGATTTGATTACGCGGGCATACTCCCCTTCCCCCGGTGAAAATCTGTTCAGTTGGCTAAATATTTTTTGTGTCAGGGCAATGCTTTTATCAATTAATAATCCGGTTTCAAAAATCAGTGCCGTCCATTCCGGATAGCGACCTTTGATTAATTGTAAATATCCTTTCTCATAACGAGCAGAATGGCTATATAAAGATTCCAGTGCCATTAAAGTATCATCATAAGAGAAACGGCAGGATAATTTATCAAATGATTCCCGATCAAAGCTATGGGCTTCGTCAATAATTAAATATTTATACTCGGGTAAAATATTATTCTCAGCCATCAGATCAGAAAGCAGCAAGGCATGATTTGTGATTATCAAATGAGCTTTTTCCATTTGTCTTATCAGGTGTAAACGAAAGCATTTGTCCTGATAGCGGCATAAATCTTTTCGGCAACTATGACGGTCTGCTGCCACAAAAGGCCATTGTTTCATTAAACTGCCCGGTAAGGACAGCTCCTTTCGATCACCACTTTTGGTTTTTTCCGCCCAGACCATAATGGCCGCAATAAATTCCTGTTCTTCCTCACTAAGTGCTTTGCGACCACCCATTATACTCATATACTTATTCCAGCATAAGTAATTTTCACGTCCTTTGGCTTCTACCGCCAGAAATTTATAAGCCAATAATTTCTGCAATGCAGGAATGTCTTTTTCAATAATTTGTTGTTGCAAGGCTTTGGTACGAGTTGATATTACTACCCGATGCCCTTCTTTGACCGACCATAAGACTGCTGGTAATAAATAAGCTAAAGTTTTACCTATACCCGTTCCCGCCTCAGCCACTAAATACTCGTCATTTATAAAGCAATGGGCAACCTGATTAGCTAAATCGAGCTGTTCTTCACGAAAGTGATAATTATCAATTACTTGACTAATTTGCGATTCATTATTAAAAAAACTATCAATCTCACTGGTTATGCTTTTCATAATGAGTATTCTCTCCCCATATTGTGAACGGAAGCTAAAAGACTTCCGCTATAAATCCTGTTATTTTGTCACAGGGCATTTTAAGCGTGATAAATGGGAAGCAAAAGAAAGTTTCCTTGCTTCCCCACCTTCAGTAACATCAGAGCCTGGCTTTGGTGACCAGATTTTTTTTGCCCTGTTTTTCCACATTATATGCACCGTCAATGTCTACATTATGATCAATCAGATATTGATAGTAAACCGGTTGGTTTTCTGAGGCAAGTTTTATAGATAAGCCGCAACTGGATGATATCTCTCTCAGAGTTGGCATAATTAAAAATTCAGCTTTGATTTCTTTCAATAATTTCTCAGCTTTAAGAGCATTTGATGTAGAAGTAAAGGTAAATACAGTATAATTATTAGTTTTTATTAAACTATTATCCATTGATAAATAATTCCTCTTTATTAGTAAGTTATTGTTCCGGTATTGGCAAAGGAGGCTTTGCTATCAGCAATAAGTTTTTCCCCGGCCCATACTTCTGCATGAGCAAATATTAAACTTTTTCCTGATTTTAAAACCCTTCCCCGGGCAGTTATCTGTTCTCCCAAGGCAGCAGGTGAAAGAAATGCTGTTGAACAATCAACTGTTACTCCCCTTATTCCCAGACTTCGTACAGCATTCCCCATGGCAGCGTCTGCCAATGACATAATTAAACCACCATGTATTAATCCCAGAGGATTAGTATGCTCTACTATCGAAGTCACAGTTACTTCTGCTATCCCCGCACCAATTCTGCTTAAGGAAATACTTAATACCTGGTAATAAGGAGTTTCCGCAATCGATTTTTGTATATATTGAAACAGCTTATCATCGATACCATCATTGATAACATTCATTTATTCAAACACCTTTCTTAAACCTGTAAAACATTATAGCATACATTATTTATAGCCTATATATTCGCTTTAATTATAATAATCATGCAATAACACCTAAATATTTTAAACAATATTCCCATTATATAACGCTCATAGGCATTTGATATCTTTGGAAAAATAGATTTAGAAAGGAGTTTTTAAAATGATTGAAATTAGTAATCGAATGATACTCGCTTCATTAGCATTATTATTTATTATGATTATAGCCGTAGCAATCAGGCAACCTGAACCGGATAAAACCCCGGTACCGCAAATTGATAGCTCTGAGCCTCAATGGTATGTGGTATTTTCTGTGAAGAGTCAAAAGGCGACTGCATATACTGAGGCAGCTCAGGCACCCATATCATCAGGCGGCAAAGAATATGCCCTGGGAACCATCGCCGTTCATCCCCTGGTTCCCAGCCAATATGGCGGTGACCCTCGGGTACCAATAATTCCATTTAATACTGATATAGTTTTATCCAGACCAATAACTATTCAGGGTAATGAATATTATACTCTGAAAGTTATTGATACCGGTGATATAAATTATCGGTTATGGCCGGAATATCCGTACTGGATAGATGTGTTTCATGGTACAACCAATTACTATAGCAACAAAGCAGCTTTAAACTACGGTACAGATTTAATAGACTACTATTGGGTGGAGAAATGGCGATAATAAGGCAAAAGAAAAACCCCGTAAGGGGCTTCTCTTTTTCATCTATCTATAATTTTTCATAGACGGCAAATAATTGCAAAGCCACTTCATCAAAGGGCTTGGCTCTTAATTCGTCAGCTAATTCTTTGGCCGGTGAACGATCTGCTATTTCAAGAAATCCTTCCCAACTTAAATAATCAAACGGTGTTACTTCCACTTCTTTAAAACCGTGACGTTCAAACATTTTGGTTAATGATTCAGGATCAAAATGGTGCATATGCAGCATAGCCGGGAACATAGTACCTTCAATACTCTCATGAATATGCTGTTCAACTTCACCATAGCGGGTAGGAGCTGTTATAAATACCCTGCCGCCCGGTTTAAGTACCCGGGAAAATTGTTCAACTATTTTCTCCGGCGCAAAAGTATGCTCCAGAACATCCAGACAATTTATAGCATTAAAATAATTATCCGGATAAGGCAAGGCATCAATACTGCCAACTGCAAAGGTAACTTCTTTAGAATCTCCGGATAATAACGTTTGGGCAGTAGGGAATTCACATTCTACTTCTATTCCCCCTAATTCCTCTTCAATCAGATCAATTACCTGAGGGAATATAGTCTTTTCGCCTTTTTTCATCATATTTGATAATGCCTTGGCTCTTTCCAATCGGGCATGACAGGCATCAATAGAATATACTGAAGCATACTGACTCATAACCAAAGTGGCAAAACCAGCACCACAGCCTGCATCCAATACTTTACCATCCAATTCCTGAATGTTGGGGTAAACATATTTTAAAAATGAGTATTCTCCTCCGGAGGAAAAGTTTTGCAGGGCAATTATTTCGTTTAAAGTAAATAAATCCTGCTGACTCAATGAAGAACCAATCTCTTTACGAAACCAATTACGCAGTTCAACTTCATCATTTAACTTACGGGTTATTTCATTCAAATCATCAGTGCCGGTTTGAACAACCAGCTTTTCCCGTTCGGCAGGAGTCATGACTTTCCATAAATATTCAACGAAAAATGGAAAACACACATTATTATGTACATTAAAAAGAATCGCCTGATTTGGTTGTTGATTCCGTAATTCTGAAGTAGCCCGATGAAAATCCAACAGGAAAGCTATGGCTTCGTCATCATTACGGGAAAACATTTCTGTATAAGCACTGGCCAAGTTGTTATTGGCAGGAAGCAATTCTTCATAAACTTTTAGTACATCGCTATCAATCCTGTCAAAATAAAAATCAAAAAACTCCTTTAATATCATTAAACAACCTCCAATTTTAATAATTCTATATTGAGCTGTTAATTTTAATTACCGGTTATTAAATGTACTGCTAAATCATAATCGGCTTCCTGCTGACTGGTTTCAAAATCCCAGTTAATTTTAACCTGAATTAATGCTTCACCATTTACCAACTTAACTCTGGGGCTTATTAATGCTCCGGAGGTGTGATAGCCTAAACGGCTCTGACCTTCAAACACATAATCACGATAATAATATTTTACTGCCGGTTCAATTACTATACTATCCAAATTATTAGCTTCCACCAGTGAGTAGCTTATCAGGTTGCTAAAACTGGTGCCATCAGCATTACAAAGCTGGTAAACATAACTTAATTCATAAGGTGTTGCAGTCTGATATTCCTGGTTGGTAAACTCATAACCATCCTCCTGCTTAGTAGAAATATCTAAAACCTTTACAGGTATGGTTGCAGACTCATCAGGTTTAGTATTTATACCAATATACGCTTGGGGACGGAAGTTCACCTCATCGGATGCGGAGGCTGAACACACCAGTTCAGGAGCTAATATCAATTCCAGATGGTTGTATTCAACCGGTAACTTAACATGAAAAGTTACCGTCATAAAATTTTCCATAACCCTAATCTTTTTAGTAAGTTCTACCGGTATAACATTTGAATTTAATAAATTCAAATCAGTTTTAGCTGACAACACAGCAATTAAACCACCTTCAGTTTGTTCTACCGTATCCAGATTATAATCTCGGGATGAAAACTTACCAATTTCTATTTCCTGTTCATCATTTAACATATATAAATTACAACGCAACGCATTACGACCTACCTCACGTCTGCCACCTTCAGGATACAGCCGGGGAGAAATATCACTGTCAACTTCTGTAAATACCAGTGGATAAGAGTGGCGGTAAATCGAGTTATAAGTTTTTAAGCTTAAAACATCAGCACCTAACAGCTCTTCAATTAAGTCTGTATAATTATTTGTTTGTGGGTTCAATACATGATGATATGAAACGCAACCGCCCTGGCAATCAATTACTAATACCTGTTCACTATTTGTAAATAAAACTTCATTTTTGCCATCAAAATCCCAGTCTCTGACCTGTATTTCCGGAGTTGTTTTAAGACCTGACTGCTGATTAATCATTTCCAATAGACGGTAAGTCAATTCCAGATAAGCAATACCCTGCATATCATAAAAAGGCGATGAACCGTAACTGGGATGACGACTCGCCCATTTAGGATCTTCCTGGTAAACCAAATTTCTTACGCGATTAATCAGGCTATATTTGTGCGCAATTTCAGGTAACTGTTCTTTTAATATTTCTTCAATAAACAAATACCGCTCCGGGGACTCCAGCATGGAACGTTCAATTAAATCCTTCAGATACTTATATTCAGGAGAGATAATGTCAGGACTGGTTAATAAATGCTTTTCAAAAATATCCTGTTGATCTTCGACATCACGCAAACGGCACATAATGCGGCGTAATCTTTCATCACCAAAAGTTACTCCTCTGATACCACGTTTGGCGGTCCAGTTTTCCCATTCCGGATAACTATGACTGGAACTAACCGGGTAGGTATCTAAAAATCCATATTGTTGTAAATAATCTTTCAGCCCAGTAAACTTCAAATCAGCATCACGATCTACTAATCGGAAAAATTCCATTAACCATTCGTGATCTCCATCCGGGTCTTTGCTCCATTGTCCAAACTTCTCAGCATCTTCAAAAATAATCAGAATTGGTTCCTTATCCTCACCGAAATTATTTATAGTTTCATAAGCTCTTTCCAGCGCATCTTTAATATAGAAATAATAATGGGAGGGTTTAATTTTAACTTTGTCATCAAAAGTAAAACTATGACGCTTTAATAATTGATAACGAAACTGACTATGTACTGGAAAACTAAAAAACTCCTGTCCGCCAATTTCATCACGCAATCCGAAAAAAAGCATATCCTGAGGTATATGACTGATAGTCGTTTTGGAAAAAGGGTCTTTAAAGCCAAAATGTTTAAGGCAAAAATCATATTCTGAACCCGGATAGGCAAAGTGAGACTCATAAAATGTTTCTGCATCCAGATACACAATAGGAGGTGCATTTAATCGGCCGGCAGCATGAATAGTTCGGTGCAATGTCATTTCACCACATTCACGCTCTACTAAATGAATTCCCTGCCATTGACTGGCATTTATCCCCACCAGCTTTGTCAATAATGCATCATAATGAGCAAGTTGATAGAGATAGTCATCGTTACGTGAAGATAATTGAATAAAAGATTCATCGGCCAAACCGCCGATAAAACCAATTTTATTACTGCTGTTCAGTTCTTTTAACTGATTAATATACTCTGGTTTTTGATCCTGCATCCAATAGAGAAAAGGACCGGAAAAATGTAAATTTATAAAAAAATCATTTAAACCAACCGCCTCATTTAAAAGCCTTAGCCAGGGAATATAAGAATTATGAAAAGCTTCTTCCCTGGTACGATATAACTGAAAATGAGGCTGATGAAAATGAGGGCAAAAAGCAATATGCCCCTTCATAAAGCACCTCCAAAATTACAGACAACTAAAAAAGTCATCTTCATATTGAATTCGATTTAACCATTCTGAAAAGGTCTCATCAAATGAATCATTTTGTAAACTATTGCTTATTCTAAGTAACTTGGCATAATGTTCAAAGAACCTTTTCATAGCATAATCCCTGGTTAAGTTATTACTAACCATAAACAACCAATCACTGCTCTGTATAAGCATTAGTTCTTTTAAGGCCTGAGATAAAGCTACATCAGCCAACTCCTGGTTATAGGTGCGGGATTTTAACGCTTCAAATTCCCGTCCGGATTGTCTTATTATATCCCACATCCAGGCGGTTTCAGTATTTTCCCAGACATAATGCTTACCACCCATACCCCAGGATGATTCAAATACCTGCGCTTCATGCCTGCCCTTTCCAACTTGAGTGGGTAAAACCAATTCCAGACTGGGGTTATCGTTAATACAACGAATTACAGCTTCCAACCAGTCAACACCTTCCCACCACCAATGTCCAAATAACTCAGTATCATAGCAGCCTACTATTAACGGTGATGCGAAGCCTAATTTAGCCGCATTTTTAGCTGTATTAACCAGGCTATTTACAAAATGCCAGGACTGCTGTTTAATTTTCAACTGTGCTTCTTCCGGATTGTAAACTTGCTTTTTATCCATAGCCTGATTTCGATCAGTGACCTTCCAATACTTAAAACCGGAGCGCATGGAATGTTTATGAAACTCACGATAATTTTCGTCCCCCGGGTATCCGTAATCAGCTGACCATACCTGATGACTGACCATAGCATTACGTCCAAATACGGTTATCTGATTATCTTTTAAAGTGTATGGCCGGTATGTACTAAGACCCGTAGAAGCAAAAGTTTCAATCTCGATTTCTTCATCAGGAAAACCATGGCTGGAGATACCTATTGGCTTGCCTCCTTCGATGGCATGACTATCAACAAAAAAATACTTAAATCCATTTTTAATTAAAATATCTTCTATGCCTTGGAAATAGCCGCATTCAGGTAACCAGAACCCCTCCGGTTCACGGTCAAATACATTATTGTATAATTCCTTTCCCCAATATACCTGGGTTTCCAATCCAGCTTGATCCAATAAAGGCAAATAGGCATGGGTTGCTGCGGTAGTAATAATTTCAATTCGCCCTTGGTTTTGCAATTGTTTTAGGACTTGAATAATATTACGGTCAAATTCAATTTCAAAATCCCTGCGAATATCACGATAATAGGCTCGATAATATGCCGCTAGACGGGCATATTCATTTTCTCCGGTAGATAAATAATAACGTTCATCAGCACCGGCCATACTCTCGCGTTCCTGCAAGTATTCAACGAATTCATGTTTAATATATTTGGAATTTAGTTGTTCCAGGAGCACCGGGGTAAAACTGAAAGTTAATGGTGCATTTACTCCCTCATCATTCAGCTTTATAAGACTATTCAGTAATGGTATGTAAGTCTCAGCCATTGCTTCAAACAGCCACACTTCCCCAAAAGGCCATCTTCCCTGCCTTTTAACGTATGGAATATGACTGTGCAGCATTAACAATATTCTTCCATTCACCCTGCCACACATCCCCTATCGAGGTGTAATACCAATTATTTTGCTCAGATAATAATCTTCGCTTCTCTCTCTATACTTTTGATTACTTCGTTATAAACTTCTATGGTCGAACTGGCAATAACTTCCCAACTGTATACAGATTTCACCGTTTGATAACCGTTATCCTGCAAATTGCCGGCTAATTTTTCATCAGTCAACAATTTGATTATGGCTGCAGCCAATTCTTCCTCAGAACCGGGAGATACTTTCAGACCATTAAATCCATCAGAAACAATTTCGGCTAATCCGCCTACATTACCAACAATTACTGGTGTATTGGTAGCCATTGCTTCGAGGGCTACGATTCCAAATGGTTCATACAGACTGGGGAACACGGCTACTTTAGCACGATTATAAACATAGTTGCGATCTTCTTTGGCAATAAATCCGGTAAAATAGACTTTATCAGCAATTCCATTTTCCCGGGCCAATTTCTCCAAAGCTACCTTCTGCGGACCCCGACCGCCAATATAAAGTTTTGCTTGCGGAACAGCTTTTAAAACCTCAGGAAAACAATTGATTAATTGCCAGACTCCTTTTTCCGGCACCAATCTGCCTATAAAAAAAACTACCTGTTCATCATCACCAATATCAAATCTCGGTGTTACAGGCAGTGAGGTAAAAAGATCCGGGTCAACCCCATTGGGTATTATTCTAAGGTCCTCACGCGGGCGGCCAAATAAATTACATACTTCATCCTGCATATATTGACTACAGCAAATTACCCGGGATGAATCCAGGGCAAGGTTCTTTTCTATTTCATTAATTTCCATTTGCATACGGTTATGCAAGCCGATATTTCTGCCGTGTTCAGTTGCATGAATGGTAGTCACGAGAGGTATCTCAAAAATCTTGGCTACTGATCTGCCTGCATATGCTACTAACCAATCATGGGAATGAACTACATCAAACCCTCCTACCTGAGAATTAACACTAACTGCCTTGCGTATTGCTTCACTATTGAAGGTAAAGGTCCAGGATTTAAAATCCTCACCTTCTTTTTGCGATATACCTACCCGGTGAATATGAACCCCATTTTCAGTTTCATAACCCAATAGATTCTCAATTCCGGGTGTAATAATATGTACTGTAATGCCTTGTTGAGCCAGGAATCGACTAAGATCGAAAACATGTTGTCCTAAACCACCCACCATGTGAGGAGGGTATTCCCAGCTAAACATTAATACCTTCACAGCTATTCGCCTCATTCATTGTTATATTTTTAACCATATTACCAGATTAAGATTCCTATTGTAAGGTTTTTTACTTATAATGTTCTATATGTTTGGCTAACTATATCATTAAGCTAAATACTGTGCAAATAATCAAGGGGGTCTAATTAAATGAACGCTGTACCTGAAAATATGCAAATCCGTAAATCCATTATTAAGGATCCGGCTTTAGCGGAATACGGATATCGTAAACTCAAATGGGTTAGTCAGAATATGTCGGTATTAAACATTCTGCGTGAAGAATTTATTCAGACTAAACCTCTGGCAGGTAAAACCATTGCCTGCTGTCTGCATCTGGAAGCCAAAACCGGTTATCTGCTGCAAACACTTAAAGCTGCTGGTGCTGATGTGGTTGCCTGTGCCAGTAATCCCTTATCTACACAGGATGACGTAGTTGCAGCCCTGGCTGACTCTGGCATAACAGTTTATGCAATACACGGCGAATCACCTGAAGAATATCATAAATTTCTGGAGATGACCCTTGATACCATGCCGGATGCAATTATTGATGATGGTGCCGACGTTGTAACCATGCTACATAAAAGCCGTGTCGATCAGGCTCGCAAGATAATCGGCGGTTGTGAGGAAACCACTACCGGAATTGTACGGCTTAAATCCATGGATGCAGATGGATCTTTGCTTTTTCCAATGATGGCAGTTAATGATGCTTATATGAAATACTTGTTTGATAATCGTTATGGTACTGGCCAATCGGTATGGGATAGCATTAATCGTACTACTAACCTGGTGGTAGCCGGCAAGTATGTAGTAGTAGTTGGTTATGGATGGTGCGGAAAAGGCGTTTCCATGAGGGCTCTGGGTATGGGTGCCAAAGTAATAATTACCGAAATTGATCCGATTAAAGCCAATGAAGCTGTAATGGACGGATTTGAGGTTATGCCTATGAGCAAAGCTGCTAAATTAGGTGATATATTTATAACCGTTACCGGAAATGTAAATGTTATTCGCGGTGAGCATTTTAAACTAATGAAGGATAATGCCATAATGGCAAATGCCGGTCATTTTGATGTGGAAATCAGTAAAGATGACTTAAATGCTCTGGCAGTAAGTAATAGGTTGCTGAAAAACAACATTGAAGAATTTGTAATGGAAGATGGCCGCAAGCTTTACCTACTGGCTGAAGGCCGTCTGGTCAATTTGGCCGCTGGCGACGGGCATCCGGCGGAAGTCATGGATCTCAGTTTTTCTTTGCAGGCCCTGTCCCTGATTTATGTTATTGAAAATCGTGATAAACTGGAAAATCACGTTTATAATGTACCAGCTGAAATTGACCAGCGGGTTGCCCGCTTAAAGTTGCAGTCAATGAATATTTCCATAGATGAATTGACTGATGAACAAAAAGAATATCTGGATAATTGGGATACTAATCTTTAAATTATCATAATCACTCACTGTATAAACTAACCGCCTTATTCAAATAATAATAGCAATTATTTAATAAGGCGGTATTATTATGCATTCATCAGCCAAGCGTTACATTTGGCTCTTTTTTAGTTTTTTCCTGATAATAATGATAATATCCTATATAGCCCATCAATTAACAACTCCGCAGCCGGCTAAACCGCTGCCATCTGCTGATATTGATACCAATAGATCTAAATATGTAACTATACGCAATACCGATGGGAAAATAATTCTGGAAACCGGTGTTCCAGTTTCAGTAGATGACGAATATATAAGTGCAGAAAACCAGCATTATGTCATTTTAAAGGTTAAGGGTAATACCGCCATCGCCGGAATTAAATCTGACACTTCCAATAAGGAAAACGTAGATTATATGCCGTCTGCTACTCTTTTGTTTCCTAATAATGTCAGAATAAGTACATCCAATATTTCGGTGGCTATCTATCATACCCATAACGATGAATGCTACCGTTTAACCTCCGGGTTATCTACAAGAATTCCCGATGGAGATGTTATAAAAGTTGGCACTGCCATGGCCAAGGAATTAAACGACCATGGCATAGTTGCTGTACATCAGGACAACAATCATGGACCGCACGACATAAATGCCTACAACCGCTCACGCCGTACCGCCGTACAATTATTAAAAGCTACTCCTGACGCCATATTTGATATACATCGTGATTCAGCTCCTGCTGCCACTTATTTAACGCAGATAAATGGTATTGAAACTGCTAGGATAATGATAGTTCTAGGCAGATCCAATCCGGCCATGAATGCCAACCTGGAATTTGCCCGCCGAATTAAGGACGAAGCTGATACACTTTACCCCGGTCTGATGAGGGGTATATATATGGGACGCGGTGATTATAACCAGGATTTGTACGCCCGCTCTCTGTTATTCGAAATTGGTACCGAAGAGGTTTCACTTAATGTTGCCGACAAAGCCGCCGGTTGTTTATCCGATGTCATTATTGCCGTTCTAGGCAGGCGGTAATTTCAACTATATAGTATTACTCCCCTTAGCAACAGCTTCTTCATAATATCTGCAAAGATCTTGCTTAATTTCCAACCTTATCATTTTTAACTTCACATTACTAATCCTGACCGGTAGATGATAATATTATTATGTCTACAATGTTCTGCTGGAGGAAAAAAGAGATTAATAAGTTAGAAAATAAATGGCGGGCTTTAATTATAATTTGTTTAGGAATATTTATGTCTACCCTGGACGGAAGTATTCTAAACATTGCCAACCCAACAATTGCAGATAACTTTAATGTGAGTATAGAATCGGTTCAATGGATAGTTACGATTTATATGCTGGTAATCACTGCTACTCTTATGTTCTGGGGTAAACTGGGTGACCAGATTGGCAGTGAACGGCTTTATTCACTAGGGTTTCTGTTATTTGCCATCGGTTCATTAGCCTGCAGTTTATCATTTACACTGCTATTATTAATTATGGCCCGTGCATTCCAGGCTCTGGGTGCAAGTATGATGATGGCCACCGGAATTGGAATAGTTTTCAATTCCTTTCCGCCGGGTGAACGTGGTAAAGCCCTGGGTTTTACCGGCAGTATGGTTGGTATTGGTAATATGACCGGACCAGGGTTAGGTGGTTTGCTGGTTGCTGCCTGGGGTTGGAAAAGCATATTTCTGATTAATGTCCCCATTGGTTTAATCGGGTTTTTACTGGCATCAAAATATCTTCCCTTACAACCATCTTCTAAAAAAACACCGGAATTTGATATACCGGGAACCATAACCTTTGCTCTATTTGCATTTACGTTGGTTATATCCCTGGCATCAGGTATCAAACCTGTACTTTTGAGTATTTCAATTCTTTTATTTGCATTATTTATTTGGCTTGAGAATAAAAGCCAAAAGCCCATGCTTGATTTTGCCCTATTTAAAGAAAAGAATTTCACCTATGGAAATATAATGGCGTTTTTTGCTTACAGCACCCAAACATTTGTGACTTTCTTATTACCATTCTATTTTGAAAATATATTGCACTACTCCCCTACTGTCTCCGGATTAATGATGACCATACCCCCATTATCTATGGCAATCAGTGCCCCTTTAGCCGGTAATCTATCTGATAAAATTGGACCTACTCGTCTTACCACTGCATCTTTCATTCTAATGATTATGGCATTTCTTTCCCTGTCAAGCTTGGATCAGCACGTAAATCTACCCCTTATAATAAGTGGATTGCTCTTGCTGGGAATTGGTAATGGATGTTTTGGATCTCCAAATAATAGTTCTATAATGGCCTCAATTCCTCCTAACAAAACCGGGTATACCGGCGGGTTTATTTCAACCATCAGAAACTTCTCCTTTTCACTGGGAGTGGCTGTATCAGTTGCCACCTTCACTGGCATTCTGAATTATAACTCTCCCCGGTTGGGATATATCGCTGCATACATTACAGCTCATCATCTGGTATTCTGCCTGGCAGCTGTATTGGCTGCCTGCGGTCTGATATTCTCACTGCTCAGCACCCGATATCGTAAACCATCTGCGGATAAAGTTGAACAAGACAATAGCTAAATCTTTCTGTCAATGGTCAGGAAAAATGTCACCCCTTTATCTCGATAACTGAGCAGCAGAAATGTCACCCCTATCCCTACGATTTTTGGAATAGAACATTTCAGTATGGCTAAACCAGGGTGACCTATTCTT
>JAAYBS010000062.1 GCA_012718855.1 Syntrophomonadaceae bacterium | reverse complement strand
TCACGGCGGTAACAGGGGTTCGAGTCCCCTAGGGGTCACCATTCGGGCGATTAGCTCAGCTGGGAGAGCGCCTGCCTTACAAGCAGGATGTCGGCGGTTCGAGCCCGTCATCGCCCACCATAATTAAACCAGGAAGCCTGCAAAATGTATTTTGCAGGCTTTTTTCATTGAGATCTAATACTCATAACTGCGAGTCCATACCTCAATAATTTCTTTTCCCTGTCCTCTAACCAAAACCCGGGCATATTCAGCCGCAGCTACAGTTGACAAAGCTATAGCTTCTCCTGGATAACCCTGGGGTTTAAGTTCCACCCAAAGACCATCATTAAAGAAAACCGCATCATAATCATTACTGTAACTGACCTGTACCAGGGCTTTTACACAATGTGAGTCACTGCTATTTCTCACGAGAAATGTAACTTTATTCCGCGGAGCAAGAGCTACGGGAGCTGAAGCTTCAATAGGTGCATAGGGCGGACACTTAGGAATTACCAGAGTTTCCATTTCAAAAGTATTTAAAATTCCATTGACATAATCGATGTGCAGTAGTGGCCAATTATTACTATCGCAAAAATTTGTACTGCGAAATGCCAGCAGATTATTACTCTGTTCGTTACCCTTTAATAGCAAACCATGGTTAGGAATGGAACCATTATACCAACCCCTGACCAGTGAAGTTACATCAACAAAAACTTTACCTTCGGGAGATCCTGTATTGATGGTTAAGACACCATCTGGACTATCTTCTGATTTTGGCTGATTATTCCAGGTTACCGAATATTGGGACCAGCAGTTTAAAAGCCTGAAGGCACCAAGGGTAATGGGAGGATTGGACACTTCATTGCGATAAACTGTTAATTCCAGGACTGCCTTTTCTATGGTGCTGGCAGGAGGGATTTGGTTAAGGTTAAATTGTAAAAGTGAACGGTAATCATCTCCTGACTGAATATACTGGCTGACAAACAGGGCAATACTGGAACCGAAATTACTATGCGCATACCACTCGGAAATATAGCTATCCTGAAAAGGTAAAATTGATAATACAGCCATATAAAAAATACCTTCCTTTCCATTGGAGAATCTAACTTAGCATACGAATTAGGGAGGATAAAGGTTACAATAGACCACTATAATTCCTAAAAGGCCATAAAATATATATACAAGGCATAAATGGGTAAATTACCAAACTATGTAACACTTGTTTTGCCAAATTAATAAGATGTTCCAGGAAGGCAGTTTAACCTGACTCATATGTCAATTTAATTTGGCAGGTAGGAAGGTTGCTTTTTAAAACTAATAATAGGAGGGTATAAAATGACTAATTACAAAGATGATTGTTGTATGGGAGGGTTTATGCCACCCATGTCCCGTCCCCGTCCCCAAATTAATCAGACTATCTTGAAATGTGGAACCGGTAGTGGTCTGGTTATTCCAGACCATCTTGAGGTTAATTCGCAGTTGTTAAATCCCTATACTTTGGCTGCAGTATCCATTGATACTTCTGAATTAAAAATGGCTAATGTAAAAATTGATTTTTCCTGTATCGTGTCGTTTGCTGATCTTACCGGCAGTGATCTGCGCCTGACATTCCAATTAAGCAAAACTTATAATTCCGGCTCAAAGATACCTCTGGGAACCTGGACTTTTGAAAGAGACATTGAGACAAGTACTGAAACTACAGATTCCTTCGGGTTTACCTGGTGTGAATGCGATGCGTGCCCGGGATGTGCTTACTATACGGTGGAACTAATTAATGTTGAAAGCGAGGGAGTTTATTCCCGTGGAATCACCGGCCCAGCTATTAATGCTCTGGCAGTTGGACCCCTGGCTTATGATTACTAAGATTTATTAATAACAGTTTAACGAAGAGAACCCGGGCAGCCCGGGTTCTCTTCATTAAGCAACTAAAATAATTATTCTGTTTGAATAAACACATTTAAATACTGGTTTAATTCCTGCCGTAAATTTTCCCCATTATTATAATCATCCGGTTGCAACCAGCGTTTTTTACCGGTAGAGGTTTCAATTACAAAGGCCGGACCACCCAGCAAGGATAAAAAACGATTGGTTTTTACTTTTTTAATCTCATTAAAGGCTATACAGGATTGTTGATCTCCATCTTTAAAGATCATAGCTTGTTCAGTTATTTCAACTGTATTGCCAATATGCTGTTTACTGCTGCGATATATCAATCCAATAATGATTATGCCTGCCAGGGCAATAATCAATGCTGCCAGCGATGAAACTGTTCGCCAGACAATAATTCCGGCAATCAGCAGGAGCGTTAACCATATCCATGAATCAGTAAATCTGGTTTGATCAGTTACTTCGTATCTGCTCAGCGACTTCACTTCCCCTCATAATTATTACTGATTATGATTATATCATCTGTTAAGCTATCTGCTAAATCTTTAATTTCAAACAAACCTAAAGCAGCAATTCTCCAGCCCTGGGCACCTGATAGCAAAGAAACGTCATATTGCCAGCAGTCATCCGGCTCATAACAATTAAAATAATATTTGCTAAAAACGGCTTCATTATTATTAAGCTGTTTAATATAAAGGTCATTACTACTTCCGGAAGTAATAAGCGGTAATCCTTCTGTGGGAATTATTATCAGGCGATTATACTGAGGCTGCCATTGGCTATAGCATATTAATATAGCTTCAGCAATGGAAGGGGTAAAACCTTCACATAAATACAGGTAAGCTTCTTCTATTGAAGACCCATGCCGGCTGATATTAATATTATCCTTTACTTCTACGTCATATAAAAAATTATATAGTATATCAAAACTATGCTGCATAGCCATGCGAGCCTGTTCGGCATCATCGTTATATATTGCATGATTACAAGCTGATAATGGCCAGGATGTAACCAGAGTAAACCCTACCGTAATGAGCATAATTAGCAGTATATTTTTCATTTACAACCTCCTTTGATGCCCATAATTATATAATTAAATGGTAAAAAATAACAAATAAATATTTCGACAAAATATGATACTAAAGTCGAAAAATTTTTGTTAAGATATTAATATGCGAATATTTTGAAAACTAAAACGGGAGGGATATTTATTGGATATGCTTGATCAATTCCTGGAGAAAGTTCATACTATGCCCCGAATGTTTTATAACACCGTAGAAACATTTGGTGAACGTCCCGCAATGAAGTTCAAAATGGATGGAGCATATACTACCATTACTTACCGTGATTTTGCCGATATTATTGAAGAAATGGGTGCCGGTTTGCTCAGTTTAGGTTTAAAAAAAGGAACCCCGGTATGTCTTATGGCAGCAACCAGTGCACCATGGGGATGGGCAGATTTTGCTATTCAAGTGGCAGGTGGTATTACTGTAACCATTTATCCCACTTTATCTGCGGAAGAAATTATTTTTATTGTCAACCATTCAGAAGCGCAATATCTAATGGCTGGTGATGCTAATATTGCAGAGCGAGCATTAAGCGTAATGGATAAAATGCCTTCTTTGGAAAAAGTAATCGTTTTACAGAGAGATTATGGAGCAAAAGATTATCGGGTTATAGATTTAAGTGAACTGAGATTATTAGGCCGTAATCTGTTGACGGAAAATCCTGATGCGGTTAAGGAAGTCTGGCAGTCGTTAACAGGCAGTGATCCGTCCGGAGTAATATATACTTCCGGTACTACCGGAGAGCTTAAAGGCAGTCTTCTAACTCATCAGGATATGATTGGTTCCTTAACCCGATCGCTTAAGCACATGACAATAGGCGGATATTCGGCCACTTATGAAGATGTAGCTTTTTCATTATTACCGTTAGCCCACATTTGGGAGCGTAACAACTCCTATTTAGCGATGATTGCAGTAGGAGCCTGCATTGGATTTGCCGAAAAACCTACTACTTTGCTTCAGGATATTCAGGAAATAAAACCAACCTGGGTATTGCTGGTACCTCGCCTTTGGGATCGTATTTATAATGCCTTTAGAGGTGCCTTTACCTCTAATGAAGAGGGTAAAAAATTATTTGATTGGGCTATGAAAATAGGTGAAGAAGTACTGCAGCGCAGGACGGGTGCTAACGGAGCTGTAGACTTAACTGCTAACCCTGAACAATTTTTGGACGAGAAACTGACAGTTGATTTTCGTAAAGCCAACGAAATGGTTTTTGCACAATTATATAATATGATGGGCGGTCACTTAAAGATTCCCTATTCAGGGGGAGCATTTTTACCGCCTGATTTGCACCGTAGTTATTTGAAAATGAATTTTCCTTTGCTTAATGGCTGGGGATTAACTGAAACTGCTGCCGGTATTAGCCATGGTTATCCCAATGCTACTAAAATCGGTTGGCTTTCTCCTATGGTTCCGGGAGTAGAGGCCAGGTTGGATGAAGATGGAGAAATACTTGTAAGAGGAATTGGAGTTATTCGTGAGTATTATAAGAATCCGGCAGAAACTGCTCTGGCCTTTACTGCGGATGGTTGGTTCAGAACCGGAGATATTGGTGAGTTCGATGAAGATAAATATTTAAGAATTGTTGACCGTAAAAAGTATATTATCGTTTTGGATACCGGTAAAAATGTTGCTCCGGCCAGAATTGAATCCAAATTTACTGGTAGTCTGTTTGTTGAACAGGTGGTAATAGTCGGTAATGACCGTAAATATATCAGTGCTTTAATTGTACCAGCTTTTGACTACCTGCTTTATTTGTTAAAGGAAAAAGGATTTGAAGTTGATGAAGCTGCGCTGGAATATGCTAATATTAACGGCATAGACACCTGTATCAAAGTTGGTCCGGAAGTAATTAATCATCCCCTGTTAAAAGAATTGGTTGATGCTGAAGTAGGGCGTGTTAATTCCCTGCTGGAAGATTACGAACAGATTAAGCGTTATGTAATTCTCCCGCGCAAGTTTACTGAAGCCAGTGGTGAAATGACTCCAACACTAAAAATAAAGAACCGTGTAGTGTTGGAAAACTTTGCTGATGAAGTAAAATCCCTCTATCAATAAAAGCAACAGTGGACAGTTATTAATAGCCGTCCACTGTTATTTAAAATGCGATATAAAAAAGCTGCGGTTTCAAATGGCAGCTTTTTTATATTTAGTTTATTTTGCTTCCTAAAACTGGTACAAGAGTGTACACCGAAGCGGGAAACAAATCTACTGATAACAATACTACAGAGTCAAGTATTATAACTTGACATAACTCAAAATTACCGTTAAAATCGAACAGTAAAGTAGATAACCTTTACACAGGAGATTAATTTTATGCTGGAAAAAATGGAGCAGGTTATTTTATTAAAGGATTTTTATGGTCCTTTATTAACTCCCAAACAGCAGGAGGTATTAAATCTGCATTATGAACAGGACTGGTCTTTATCGGAAATTGCTGAGCATTGGCAAATTTCACGTCAGGCAGTCTTTGATTTAATAAAAAGGTCGCAGAATGCATTGCAGGATTATGAAGACCGTTTGCATCTGGTAAAAAAGTTTAACTTTACCCGTCAAAAAATTGACGAGGCTTATTCGTTACTTAATAGTTCAACCGGCGATGAAGTTGTTATTAAACAGGTACAGGGAATTCTAAAAACGGTTAGTGAGTCGATATAGGTAAAGGAGAGATAGCATGGCATTTGAAGGTCTGTCTGATCGTCTGCAGGATATATTTAAGAAACTGCGCGGCAAAGGCAAGATAACTGAAGATGATGTTAATGCGGCTATGCGTGAAATTCGGCTGGCGCTGCTGGAAGCCGATGTTAATTTTAAAGTAGTTAAAGATTTGGTGGCCAGGATCAAGGAAAGGGCAGTGGGACAGGAAGTTCTGGCCAGTCTAACTCCGGGGCAGCAGATAGTAAAGATAGTTCATGATGAAATGACTGCCCTGATGGGGGGCACCGAGAGTAAATTAGTTTTGTCATCCCATACTCCTATGGTAATAATGACAGTCGGATTACAGGGAGCAGGTAAAACTACTACTGTAGCTAAATTGGCCAAATCACTGGTTAAACAGGGCAGAAGACCGTTGCTGGTAGCAGCAGATATATATCGGCCTGCCGCCATTAAACAGCTGCAGGTATTAGGTGAACAAATAAATATTCCTGTATTTACCATGGGGCAGAGTAACCCGGTGGATATAGCCCGAAAATCAATGGATTATGCCCGCGCTAATAATCGGGATATTGTTATACTCGATACAGCTGGACGGCTGCATGTCAATGAAGAATTAATGAACGAATTAAAGCAAATACAGGCGCAGGTAAAGCCGGACGAAATATTACTTATAGTTGATGCTATGACCGGGCAGGATGCCGTTAATGTTGCTGAAAGTTTTAATGAGCAACTGGGGCTAACCGGAGTAATTCTGACTAAATTGGATGGTGATACCCGCGGTGGGGCTGCATTATCAGTAAAAGCAGTTACCGGATGCCCAATAAAATTTATTGGTATGGGTGAAAAACTGGATGCTCTGGAAGTGTTCTATCCGGACCGTATGGCTTCACGAATTTTAGGAATGGGGGATATCCTGAGTCTGGTAGAAAAAGCCCAGGCTAATTTCGATGAGAAGAAAGCTCGTGAGATGGAGCGCAAGATTCGTCAGCAGGAGTTCACGCTGGAAGATTTCATGCAACAGATGCAGCAGGTACGTAGTATGGGCCCTCTGCAAGACTTATTATCCATGATTCCCGGTATGGATAAACAGCTTAAAGGCATGCAGGGTGAATTTGATGAAAAAGAAGTATACAAAATCGAGGCTATTATTCAATCTATGACTCCAGCAGAGCGTCGTGACCCAGGTATTATTAATGGCAGTCGTAAAAAGAGAATTGCTCGGGGCAGCGGTACTAAAGTCCAGGAAGTAAACCGCCTTCTAAAGCAATTTGAAGAATCCAAAAAAATGATGAAACAGCTTACTGATATGACCGGTAAAAAAGGTAAAAAGGGAATGCCTATGCGTTTTCCTTTCTAAATTAATTGATAGTTTCAGATGCTTAAATGCATTTTGAGCTACATAAATTGTATGTAACTTTAAGGAGGTGAATACATGGCAACAAAAATCAGACTAAGAAGAATGGGTGCCAAGAAAAGACCATTCTATCGTTTAGTAGTAGCAGACGCAAGAGCTCCCAGGGATGGACGCTTTATCGAGGAGATAGGATTCTATGATCCTGCCACTGAACCGGCTACCATTAAAATTGATGAAGAAAAGGCCCTGAAATGGTTATCTGATGGAGCTAAGCCTTCTGATACAGTTAAATCACTGTTTCAAAAACAGGGTATCATGACTAAGTTCGCTGATAGCCGCAAATAAGTGGCAGGGGGTGAAACAACAAATGAAAGAACTGGTCGAATTTATAGCCAAATCGCTGGTGGATAACCCTGAAGAAGTTGAGATCAGGCAAATTGAAAATGATCGCGGTATTGTTCTGGAACTAAAGGTGGCAGCCGATGATATGGGTAAGGTAATTGGCAAGCAGGGCAAAATTGCCAAGTCAATTCGTACTTTGACTAAAGCGGCCGCTGCCAAAGAGGGTAAAAGAGTAAACGTAGAAATTATTTAGGGCTATATTCTAGCCCTTTCTTTTTTAATGTGTACTCAGGGGAGTGAAAAATATCTTGAAAGCTGATGAGTTGGTAAGTATAGGAAAAATCGGAGGAACTCACGGGTATAAAGGCTTGCTGAAAGTTTTGCCTCTAACTGATTTTCCACAACGATTTGGACTTTTAAAACAAGTATATGTTGGCCAAGATAAGAATGCTGAGCTGATGACTGTCGAATCAACTACCGCCTATAAGGGATATTTTCTTATCAAATTTAAAGGAATAGATAACAAAGAAGCTGCTCAGGAGTTAACCAACCAGTATTTAAAGGTTGAAGAGAAAGATATTTATCCACTGCCAGCAGGACAATATTATCATTTTCAACTAATTGGATTGTCTGTATTTGATGAGAATAATGGATATCTGGGAATCTTAAACGAGGTTCTGGAAACTGGTGCTAATGATGTTTATGTAGTAAGGTCAGAACAATACGGAGAAATACTTATACCAGCTATAAAACAGGTAATCAGTAATGTTGATTTATCTGAAAATAAAATGCTGGTCAATCTATTACCTGGATTATTGGAAAATGAGGAGTAAATCGGGAGAGAACAACTTGAGTATAAGGAAATATGATATCTTGACTCTTTTTCCACAGATGTTTGTATCGCCCTTTATGGAAAGTATTATAAAAAGGGCTCAGGAAAGAGAACTGATCGAAATTAATACTATTAATATCAGAGATTTTGCTCCCGGCAGGCAGCGCCAGGTTGATGATTACCCCTATGGAGGGGGCGCAGGCATGGTTATGAAGGCTGATGTACTGGGGAATGCCCTGGATCAGGTTACGTCTGCCCATACATATGTAGTATATATGTCTCCCCAAGGTACCAGACTAAATCAAAAAAAGGTCAGACAACTATCCCAATATGAACATATGGTGATTTTATGCGGACATTATGAGGGTGTTGACGCACGCATTCTTCATCGTATTCATGAAGAGATTTCTATCGGGGATTACATATTAACTGGCGGTGAGTTACCGGCTATGGTAATGCTGGATGCAATAATTCGTTTAATACCGGGAGTATTGGGAGATGAAACCTCGGTAATTGAGGAAAGTTTTTCTTCCCCCTGGCTGGAATACCCCCAATATACCAGACCGGCTGTTTATGAGGGGCAGATGGTACCAGAAATATTGCTCTCCGGACATCATGAAAATATACGCCGTTATCGTCAAAAACAAAGCTTATTAACCACTCTGCTAAAACGACCGGATTTATTATTAAACCGAAAATATGAGCCCGAGGAGCGACAACTACTAGAAGAAATATTGTTTCATGGGGAGCAAGTTGAGTGAAAAAATCTGAGATATATATAGCCCTGCTGCATGATTCCATGTATAACAAACGTATGGATATTATAACTACGTCAGTTACCAACCTGGATTTACACGACATTGCACGGGCAGCCCATACTTTTGCGATAGAGAAATTTTTCGTAGTCCATTCTTCTTCCAACCAGCAGGAGCTGATTAATGATATTCTGGATTATTGGATAACCGGTTATGGTGGTACCTATAATCCGGATAGAAAGGAAGCTTTCAGTATTCTATCTTTAGCTTCCAATCTTCAGGAAGTAAAGAGACAGATTGAAGAACAATGCGGTGAAATGCCGATAACCATTGCTACAGACGCGAGGATATATCCCAATACGGTTTCCTATAGAACTCTAAAAAGCCGGATAAAAAATGAAGTCCGACCTTACCTGATACTATTTGGAACCGGATGGGGAATGGAAAAAACCAGCATGGAAGATTGTGATCTTATTCTGGAGCCAATTCAACCGTTGGCCAAGTACAATCATTTATCGGTTAGAAGTGCCGTGTCAATCATCCTGGACCGCTTATTGGGAGATGATTGGTATGAGTAGACGTCAAGGGGTGCATCTCGGACAGTTCCCGTGATATATCTTTAAAATGAGATTTATTTAATAAATATATTTTTGCTTGAGTTTATGTTACTAAAGATGATATAATCTCTTTGTTATGGGTTTAGAAAAGGTGGTCCGCTGCAACATCAAAGTTGTATGAACATCTGTTGGAAGGAGGTCGGATTGATGAACGATATTATCAGAAGTATTGAAGCCGAACAATACAAGCAGGATTTACCTGATTTTGGACCTGGCGATACCGTTAAGGTTCATGTAAAAGTTGTTGAAGGAACCCGGGAAAGAATTCAGATATTTGAGGGTACCGTAATAAAAATCAGAGGCACCGGATTATCTCAGACTTTTACGGTCAGAAGAGTTACTTATGGGGTGGCAGTGGAAAGAACCTTTATGATGCATACTCCTAGAATAGCTGCCATTGAGGTAACCCGACGGGGTAAAGTACGCCGGGCCAGATTGTTTTACTTACGTGATCGGGTTGGTAAGAAGGCCAGAGTCAAGGAAAAAGGCCGTTTCTAATCAGAATTATAACAAGGAGAATACCGCAGGGTATTCTCCTTTTTGCTATTAATTTTGAAAAGGATATAAAATAGTATTAGTTGCACTGCAAAAGTAAAATGGAGGTAAGAATATTTGAATATTAACTGGTATCCGGGCCATATGGTTAAAGCCAAACGGGCTATAGAAGAAAATATTAAATTGGTTGATATTGTAGTAATGCTCCTGGATGCCCGGGCTCCTTTTTCATGTCGTAATCCGGAATTGGAAAAGATCGCCCGTCGCAAGAAAATTGTAATGGTACTAAATAAAGCTGATTTGGCAGCGTCTGCTTCAACTAAAGCCTATATAAAAAAATTAACTGATCAGGGGATGGTAGCAGTAGCTATGGACTCCATACACGGAAAAGGACAAAAAGAAGTTATTGAAGCTTTACGCATGGCGTATCAGGATAAAGCGGACATAATGATTAGTAAAGGCAATCGGGTCAGACCTGCCCGGGTTATGATTACAGGAGTGCCCAATATAGGCAAGTCAACCTTTTTAAATACCCTGGTAGGTCAAAAGGCGGCGCGAACTGGTGCCAAACCTGGCATTACCCGAGGGAAGCAATGGGTTAGAGTACGGGACGATATAGAGTTTATGGATACTCCCGGTTTAATGTGGCCTAAAATAGATAATACCGAGCAGGGATTGAAGCTGGCTCTACTGAATATTATCGGAGAAAATGCTTATAAGGAAGAAGAAGTAGCTTTATATTTAATTAATATTTTGCAAACCCGATTCCCTAAAGTTTTGAGTGATTACTATAAAGTAACTGATTTGGGGGTAAGCAATGCAGAGATATTGGAGCAGATATCCCGTAAGAGAGGACATTTGTTAAAAGGTGGTTCGCTGGACCTGGAAAAGACCTGTAAGCACCTGTTGATTGATTATCGAAGTGGTACTCTGGGCAGGATCAGTCTGGATGATGATTATTTAACCCAGGCATAGTCGGGAGTATAAGGATTATTTAAGGGGGTTGAATCATGTTATTAGTTAGACCTGAGTGGGAAAGTTGGCGAAAACTATTTTATCCTCTACGGGTACAATTAGCTATGTTACTTTTGGTAATTTTGGCAGTAGTTTTAAGTGGTTGTTCTCCGGTTTCACCCCAAAATGACAGCTCAACCCTAATTAATACCTCACCGCAACCAGCCGCAGAACCAGAAAAAACTTCAGATACTGCTCAAAATAAAAATAACCTTGCCGCTCCTGAAAGTGATGAATTGCAATCAGCGCGAAACATATTGTTCACCTGGCATCCTGAGTGGAGAGACCTTGAAGCTCAGGGAAGAAGGGCTATTGAGGATGGTTTTGCTACTATGACAATTGATGCAGAACCACAACCGACTGGTATATATATCTTTCATGTTTATGATATTATTGAGTATCCTGATGAATCACATAGTGCTACTTATGGATGGTATGAGATTAATACCGATACCGGTGAGATTTATGACAATGTATTAAATGAAAAAGTTTATTGATCCCAGGCCAGTAATTCTCTTACCGGCATAGCCAGCCCAATTATCTCATTACTATTATCATTATCGGCTTTATAGGTAGCAAATACTACTCCCACCACTTTGCCCTGCTGATTATACACAGGACTGCCGCTATTGCCGGGATAAATTGGTGCATGGATACTGAAAACCTGTTCTGCTTTGTCCTGGATGCTCAGATAAGCCCCCACCTTTCCCTCGACTACCACATTGTTTAATCCCAGAGGATTTCCTACCACCATAACCTGATCACCAGCCGCCGGGACTTCATGCTGCAAGGTTACATAAGGCAAATCGGATTTTTCCAGGCGTAAAACGGCTAAATCATATTCGGGTTTACTTTCCCAGCTAATTACTTTACAAGGCACGCCATTCGGAAATCGAACTATTATACGTGAAGCGTTTTCAATGACATGATGATTGGTAATAATAATTCCTTCAGGATCAATATTAAACCCGGTTCCGTATCGGGGGGCTTGATTTAATCCTTCACCTTCAGCCTCAATTTTAACTACCGCCTCCAGTAATTGTTTATCCATAGTCGCTTTTAAAGAAGAAGAATTCAATAAAAGTTCACCTATGGGTTGAAAATTATTTGGCCAATAGGTAATAGCAACCAAGGCGGCAAAAGCTAAAACAGTTATTAAAGCTGTAACCCGCAACCACATGGGAATACGTCTTGGATATGAACCATCCTCATCTTCCAGCCAATCCATATATGATTCGTTCTCATCCCAGCTGGTATCAGAATAGTCAAGTCTTTTATCTAAGTTGTTATGTTCAGACTTATTCATTATATTTTCTTTCCCAACCTAATTTTAATAATATTGATTCTATCGATTTAATTCTACATGGTATTGCCTTTAAGTAGAAGGGGCTAAATTACCAACGTTGTAAACAATCTGGCGGGAAGATACAAAAACAATAATTCTTAAAACATAATACAAAAAAATTAATAAATTTTTTGCAGGAATAAATATTTTTTAATCGAATAGTAATAATAGCGGGAATACAATATATAACCATAAGTTATGAATGGAGGCAGAGGAAGAAGATGGATCGGGCAAAGTGGTTTATTCTAATTACGGGTTTGACCATTGGTGCAATAGCGGCCATATTGGTTAAATTGGGCAATCCGCCTAACATGGGTTTTTGTGTTGCTTGTTTTGAGCGGGATATAGCAGGAGCACTGGGTTTACATCGCGCTGGGGTAGTTCAGTATATGCGTCCGGAAATAATCGGTATTTTACTGGGAGCTCTGTTAACAGCAATGTTGTCCGGTGAGTTTAAGTCCCGGGGAGGGTCTGCAACTACAGTAAGGTTTGTAATGGGTGTATTTATGATGATTGGAGCCCTGGTATTTCTGGGTTGTCCGTTACGAGATATTTTGCGTATGGCAGGCGGAGACTTCAACGCGGTAGTTGGATTTATAGGATTTATTGCCGGAGTAGGCAGCGGCGTTTTCTTCCTCAGACGAGGATTTAATTTAGGCAGAGCAGAAGCCAGTCATTCCAATGTTGGAGGATTATTATTACCTATAATTTTTGTGTTTTTTCTGTTTTTATTATTAAAAGCCACCGTATTTAATCCCGACGCGGGCGGACCAATATTCTTCAGTAAGGAAGGCCCGGGTTCCATGGTTGCACCGTTGGGGATTTCTTTGTTGGCCGGGTTATTGGTAGGTTTTTTGGCTCAGAGAACCAGGCTTTGTTTAAGTGGCGGAATTCGTGATTTCATCTTAATAAGGGATAATTATCTTTTAATCGGTTTTATTGGAATATTTATTGGTGCTCTGGTACTGAATATTGCCTTTGGGTTTTTCAAACCAGGATTTGCTGAACAACCTATTGCTCATACAATGCATATATGGAACTTTCTTGGCTTATATCTGGTTGGACTTACTGCTACCCTTCTGGGTGGATGTCCTTTGCGCCAATTGATTCTTTCCGGTGAAGGAGATATGGACGCTGCAGCAGTTGTGGTCGGAATGGTTGTAGGTGCAGCATTTGCTCATAACTTTATGCTGGCAGCCAGTCCCGCTGGAGTAGCAACTTATGGACAAATTGCCTGTGTAGTTGGCATATTGCTGATGGGATGGATTGGTTGGAGTTTTCGTGAGGAGTAGGGGGTATTTTAATGGAAAAAGTCGATGTGCGGGGATTAAGCTGTCCTATGCCGGTTTTAAAGTGTAAAAAGGCTATTGATCACGGAGCCAAAGAATTATTAGTTATAGGTACCAGTCAGGTATCCAAAGAGAATGTAATCAAACTGGCCAAAAAGGAAGGTTTTAAAGTTACCCTTACAGTAGATGCCAGGGACGAATGGGAGATGAACTTGCTAAAGTAATTTATTTCTCGGTTTTTCGCAAGACTACAATCAAAAATGAGGTTACAATTAGAGAAGAAACTCACTACCTTTTGGGTTTCTTCTTTATTATTATAATTAAAAGGTTTTGGTGAGGTGGCAACGTGCTGAAAAGGACAATGTTGATAATATTAATTGTAATTATCGGAATGTGTGCTGCGTTAATAATCTATGGTTATCTTAGTCTAAATGAACCGGTAATTATGAATGCTGAAGAAGAGTTGCCGCATCCCGAAGGGAAATTGTATGAGAAAATAACTATTACTGCTATTGGTGATTGTCTGATGCATAATACCCAAATTTGGTCCGGTCAACAAGCGGATGGAAGTTTTAATTTTGACACCTTTTTCACCCCGGTAAAACAGCTGATTGAGGAGGGAGATTATTGTTCCGCCAATTTTGAAGCTCCCATGGCCGGACCGGTCAGCGGATATACTGGATATCCTCTCTTTAACAGCCCGGACGAAATAGCAGATACGTTTAAACAAGCTGGAATTGATTTGATTATAACGGCTAATAATCATATTCTGGATAAAGGTTATAAGGGAGCTTTGCGTACCATGGAAGTTTTGCACAGTAGGGGATTGGATACAACCGGTACTTATACCAGCCTGGAAGAGAGTCAGCAGTTTTTAATAAAGGATATTCGCGGGGTTAAAGTTGGTTATCTGGCTTACAGTTACTCAACTAATGGTATTCCGGTACCCGCTGAACATCCTTATTTTTTTAATTATTTACAACCGGAAAAAGTATTACAGGATATTGCCCTGCTTAGACCCCAGGTCGATGTGGTTGTCCTGGTGCTGCATTGGGGTCAGGAGTATCAACCCAGGCCAACCGAGGATCAGCGTAAAATGGCATATGAGTTTATATCTGCGGGAGCAGATATAATTTTGGGCAGTCATCCTCATGTAATTCAAACCATGGAAACGATAAAAATTGAGGACCGGGATGCATTTGTTATTTATTCGATGGGTAATTTTATTAGTCACCAGCGCGGACAGGAAAGAAATAGTGGGATTGTTTTAAAAATTGAACTGGTTAAAAACTTTAAAGATGGCCGGACTAAATTAAAAAGTGTAACCTATACCCCAACCTATTCACATTCTTATACTGATAATGGCAGAACTTTTTTCCGGGTAGTACCGGTTGAAGAAACTATTAATAAAATTGAATCAGGGAAAGAACCTTATTTTTCCCAAAGTGACTTACCAGTTTTAAATAGTGTTTTAACGCATACCCGCAATCAATTAGGCGATCCCATCTTCTATGATTCCTGAAAAGTTGGCAGTCTGCCCCTATGATATAATAGGGTAATAGAATGGGGGAGTCTGAATATGATCAAGTATCCCAACCTTTTTAAACCGGGTTATATAGGTAATTATCTAATATTGAACCGTTTGGTAATGGCCCCTATGGCTACCGGGTATGCATCCAGCCATGGAGAAGTGACTGATAACAATATTGATTATTATGAGAGCCGTGCCCGTGGTGGAGCAGGATTGATAATTGTTGAGGCCGCCTGTGTTGACTCACCGGTTGGCAGAGAAGGTTTTGGACAAATTTATATCGACCATCCGCGTTATATACCAGGATTATCCCGTCTGGCTACAGCGATTAAATCGCATGGCAGTCGTGCTTTTATTCAGTTGTTTCACGCCGGTAGACAAACCAGCACCATGGTAACCGAGTGCAATTCACCGGTTGCCCCCTCTCCTCTGGCCTGCCCATTTATGAGAGAGAAGCCGCGTCAGCTTACTGCTGAAGAAATAGATATAATAAGAGCTAGATTTGTAAGTGCAGCTACGATTGCCAGTATGGCAGGCTTTGACGGAATAGAACTTCATGCCGCGCATGGCTATCTGATTAATCAGTTTTTATCACCCAATACCAATCAACGCAACGATGAATTTGGGGGGTCCCTCGATAATCGTATGCAATTGTTATTACAAATAATAAAAGATATTAAACATTTTCAGCCGGAATTGGCCATTAGTGTTCGTCTTAATATTGATGATTTTGTTCCTGACGGTCTACAGACAGAAGAAAGTCTCATTATTTGCCAGAAGGCTGAGGCCAACGGTGCTGACATTATCCATTGTTCCTGTGGCACATATGCATCCGGCTTAACCAGTATTGAACCAGCTTCTTATGAAGAAGGCTGGCGGGTTTATCTGGCGGAAAAAGTTAAGCAGGTTGTAAATATTCCGGTTATCACCGGAGGAATAATTCGTAATCCGGTCATGGCCGAAAAGATAATTGAATCCGGGCAAGCCGATTTCGTTTTTTTGGGCAGGCCCTGGCTGGCTGATTCGGAATGGGCACTTAAAGTATCCCGGGGAGATGAACGGGATGTCCGGCCCTGTATTATGTGCAATGAATGTATAGGTAATAATTTCAAGGGTTTGCCTACCCATTGTACAGTTAACCCCACTACGGGCAGGGAGCATCGGGCGGTGCGGCAAAAAGAGTCTTCCAGTCAATTCCGGGTAGCAGTAGTTGGCAGTGGTCCTGCTGGTATGCAAGCAGCGTTGGCCTTAAATGATGCCGGGATAGCAGTTACTTTATGGGAACAGAAGCCTCAACCGGGGGGCATGATGAATATTGCCTGCATTCCTCCCAATAAACATCGTATAAAAGACTTTCGGGATTATTTATACCGACAGATTTTACAGTCCGGGGTTGAGATGGTTCTAGGGCATGCTTTTGTGCCAAAAATGTTAAATGATCATCATTTCGACCATGTAGTTATGGCGACAGGATCAGTACCCAAGACTATATCCGGATTGGAAACCGACTCGAAATTTATATTGTCAATAGAGGATGTCCTGGAGGAACTGGTAGTAATAAAGGGGCAATCAGTAGCAGTGATTGGTGGAGGGGCCAACGGATGTGAAGTAGCACATTTCCTGCTGGAAAGGGACAATCAGGTTACAGTAATTGAACAGCAAAACAAACTGGCGGCTAACTTGGAAAAGAAGACCCGGCGGGATTTGCTGGATCATCTGCAATCTGCAGGAGTTACTACTTTAATGCAAAGCCGTGTAACCGGCAGTAATCCACATCAGCTGTTAGTTGAAGATTCCCAGGGCGGCAGGGGTATTCTTCCCGTAGATTTTACGGTAATAGCGGTTGGTTATGAATCCCAGCGCAGTCTGTTTCAATCTTTTCAGAATTATGGTGTAAGCTTATCAGTTATTGGTGATGCCTGGCAGATAGGTGGAATAAGACAGGCTATATTACAGGGATGGCAGGTAACTGATCAGATTGCGCTGCTGGCGAGGAAAAAATATGGCACAAATTGATGAGACTATTAAGCAGGAAAAACAACGCATTATGCAAATGCATCTATTTGAGCAGGAGGCATATCAGCGCGGATTTAAAGCTGTTGCCGGTATTGACGAAGTGGGAAGGGGACCGATTGCCGGTCCGGTAGTAGCAGGAGCTGTTATTTTACCCCGAAATTTTTTCCTGGCCGGAGTAAATGACTCGAAAAAATTATCAGCATCCAAAAGGGAATTTTTAGCCCGGGAAATAAAGCAACAGGCTTTATCATGGGCGGTTACATACATATTCTGTCCACGATTGGATGAAATAAATATTTATCAGGCTACTATCGAAGCCATGAAGTTGGCAGTGGCTAATTTAAACCCTCAACCGGATTTTTTACTGATTGATGCCATGAAATTATCCGATATAAATATTAAGCAACAGTCAATTATTAAGGGTGACACTTTAAGTATGTCCATAGCTTGTGCATCGATTATTGCCAAAGTGGAGCGGGATAACCTGATGCAGTCTCTAGATGAAATTTATCCGGGGTATGGTTTTGCCCAGCACAAGGGCTATGCAACCCGCGGGCATATTGAGGCATTAATAACCAACGGACCATGTTCTCTGCACAGAGTTAGTTTTGAACCGGTTAAGTCGATGGTTTCGGGAGGTAATTATGGAGAGCAGCCAAGTCTCTTTAAGTAAAGTCATGTTTAATATTCTCAGTCCCAATGATCAGGGATTGCAGTTAAATAAAGGTGAAATTCTAAAGGGAGTAGTTCAGGATATTAAACTGGACGGACTGGTTGTCCTGGCACTTAAAGGCAGGATGATTGAAGCTTTGACTGAGGTAGCAGTCAGTAAAGGACAGCAGCTGTTTTTACAGGTGGATGACTTTCGTAATGGCAAGGCTTATTTGAAAGTATTAACTCCTCAGGCGCTGGAAACTGCGGAGAAAGCAAATCTGTCAGCTAATTTAAAAGAAATTGGGCTGCCAGTAAGAGACAGTAATATTATAATGGCTCAGAAACTAATTCAATATGAGTTACCGGTTAGCAAAGCAATGATGAGCGAATTAGCCAGAGGGGTGGCTCTATTGGGTGAAAATTCTGCCCGAAATTTGGAATTAACTGCTTTTGCTCTTAAAAATCAGATTCCCATTACCCGGGAAGCATTACCTTTACTCGCCCAATCAGCTTCCTCAACCAATAATAATATAGCTCGTTTAGTACAGGATTTGGTACAGGTGTTAAGCAAACTGAATCAGAGTCCAGGTACAACCATGGGTCAAAACCCAAGTGTTTCACAAACTTCAGTTAATGCCAATTCCAATATCAATACAGGCCAAACTGCAAACCCAGGTATTACTGCAAACCCAAACCAGACTTCTCCTATGCCATCATCAAGTAATATGACCAGCACAAATAGCGATATGGTTGTTAATCAAAATAACCATACATCCAAAGGGTCAGTTAATCCTTTAACCGGTAGGGGTGGGGAAGCATCTCCAATTAATTTAACTGGTACTTCAAGCCCTGCCCCGGCAGTGGATGGACGAACTATGACATTTATCCCGACAGGTGAGACTAATACTGTGTTACCGCCAAGCGGCGAGACAACTTCAGGTCAGCAGCGCCTGGCTCAGGTTTTGAATCTGCTTACCAGCCTGCTAAGTGAGGCAGAAGTTGCGGTAGGGGATAAAGATACTTCGTTAGGATCACGTCTGCAGCAATTAATCCAGACCAGACCTGAATTGATCAGAGAGGTAACCTGGTTAAAAAATATTCTGGAAAATGAAATTCAAATTAACCGCAATCCTCAGTTAACTGAACTGGTTAATAAACTTGGCGGATTGGAAAAAGAACTGTCCGCCCAGCAATTGTTTAATGCCATAAGTCGACCGGCTTCCGAAGCACCTTTACCATACTTTTATTTTTCCTTTCCGGTTAAAATGGATAACGATTTATATCATTGCGAATTGCGGTTAAACCGCGAGAATAAACGGGATCTCAAATCTATGGATCATATTCGCTTTATTGTTTCCCTGGATACTTCCCGAATGGGATTGGTGATTTTTCATGTAGACTGGAATAAAAGCGGAATACTGGAAATACAGGGAGTAGTTCAAAACTCGACTGTAAAGGAGCACTTGAGTGCTAATGCAGCAAATCTGGAAAATGAGTTATCTGCTCTGGGATATAAAGTGGTTAATAAGGGTATTAAGATAGCCAAATCTGCTGTTGATTTACCTGGTGAGCGTCTGCAATTTTCTGAAATAGAAGCCTCGGCAATAGGCAGGTTCAGTATTGATGTTATTGTATAGGAGGAACCATGCAGGACGATAAATTATTGGACAAGGCGGTAGCCCTGAGATACAATCCGGATCAGGATGAAGCCCCGGTGGTAGTTGCCAAAGGACGGGGCTATATAGCTGAACGAATAAGGGAAATTGCCCGGGAATCGGGTGTTTTGATAAAAGAAGACCGGCAATTGGCCGATTATCTTATGGCCTTGGATTTATATGAAGAAATTCCTTCAGAATTATATCCGGTAATTGCAGAAATCCTGGCATTTATTTTCCGTATGAATCAAAAGATGTAAGCGGGGAAATAATGAATCATCAGTTAGGAAAAAAAGGCGAAGCTATAGCCGCCGATTATCTACGCAGGAAGGGTTATCGGATTGTAAAACAAAACTTTTATACCCGCTATGGTGAGGTGGATATTATTTGCACGCAAGGGCGGGATATAATATTTGTAGAAGTTAAAACCCGTTCCAATACTAAATTTGGTTATCCTGAAGAAGCTATAACCTATAAGAAAAAACAGCATATCAGAAAAGCAGCTCTGATTTATTTAAACCAGACTGAGGGTAATTTTAAAGAGCTGCGCTTTGATGTAATTACCATTTTGTTTGATGGAGAAAAGATAAATATCAATCATATTGAAAATGCATTTTAGGATGGGGTGATTAACTCATATGAAACCTCGAATTGGAGCACATTTACCAATAGGAAAAGGGTTGAAGCATACCATTGATGAAGCGGTTAATATCGGGGCAGAAGCTTTACAGATATTTTTACGTAATCCAAGGGGAAGAGGTGCCAGGGAATTATCCGGGGAGGAAATAGATTATTTTATAACGAAAAAGGAAGAATATAATATTAATCCGGTAGTAGTTCATATACCTTATATTTGTAATCCAGCTGCTGCCAAAGAAGATATATATGCATTTGCCCTGGAAGTAGTGGAACATGATTTGATCCGTTGTGATCAGGTTCAGGCCGATTATTTGGTACTGCATCCCGGTTCCTATACTACTTCTACACCAGAACAGGGTATCGAAAGAGTAGCTTCATTGTTAAACCGGGTATTGGAAAAATATACCGGCAATACCATGATCCTTCTGGAAACCATGGCTGGACAGGGTACAGAACTGGGACGTGATTTTGAGGAATTATATCGTATAATTCAAAAGGTAGAGCATCGTGAAAAAGTGGGAATATGTTTTGATACCTGTCATACTTTTGCTGCCGGATATTCATGGTCGACTGACAAAAAAATGCAAAATTTATTGGAGGCTATGGACAATCTATTTGGCAGAGAGAAGGTAAGAGTAATTCATGTCAATGATAGTGAAAAAGAACAGGGTATGCATCGTGACCGTCATGCTCACATAGGTCAGGGAATGATCGGAATGGACGGGTTTTTAAAATTGTTGCAAAACGACTTTTTTATGAAACTTCCGTTTATTCTGGAAACTCCTTTTGAAGGTGTGGCGAACGATATAAACATTTTAAAAGAATTAAGAAGTAATAGGGGGATTTAAAAGGTGATAATTTATGGTAAAGAGATTCGAGAAAAAATCCAGCAACAGTTGCAGGAGGAAGCCAAAAATATCAAACTTACTCTGGTGGTGGTTCACATTGGTGATGACCAGCCTTCTGAAGCCTATATCAGAGGCATACGTAAATTTGCCCATGAAACTGGTGTAGAAGTTGATGTATATAGCCTTTCCGCTGGTACCAAACAGGAGCAGGCGGAGCGGATTATCCGGGAGCTTAATAATGATCCGGATGTAAATGGGATCATGTTGCAAAAACCATTACCTGAACATCTGGATGGTAATTTATTAACTAATCTGATTGATTATCATAAAGATGTGGAAGGGATTCATAATTACAATCTGGGCAAACTAATAAGCCGGCAGGAGGGGGTAAAACCAGCTACTCCGAAAGCAGTTGTTCGTATGCTTAAACACAACGATATTCCGATAGAGGGACGCAAAGTGACCATTGTGGGACGCAGTACTATATTGGGAAACCCTCTTTCAGTAATGATGACCTCGGAAAACGGAACGGTGACCTTATGTCATACCCGAACTCTGGATCTGATAAATGAAACTCGCAATGCGGATATTTTAGTAGCAGCTTTGGGAAAAATGAACTTTATTACTCCGGATATGGTAAAAGAAGGCGGAGTAATAATAGATGCGGGCATTAATTTTGATGCCAATGGCAAGATGTTTGGAGATGTCCATGAGGAGGCCCGTGCCAAAGCCAGCATAGCCAGTGCGGTTCCGGGCGGAGTGGGCGTAATTACCGTTGCTGAGCTGTTTGATAACTTGTTTATCCTTAACCGCCAAATGAAAAAATAATTGCTTGGAAGCGAACAAAAAAACTATCCACTTGCTCTGAGTGGATAGTTTTTTCACTTTAATTTTAAAAAAAGTTATTGATATTCTAGTATAAGGACATCCAGCAAATCTTCGGGTTTTCTTTACGTTCCTTACTGCGTTGGCGTCCTTCCTCAAATTCGGCTTCTTCAACTGGATTTTGTAATTCCAGTTGGGGGATTTTTTTAGGTTTCAAATTATCATCCAGAGCCACAAAAGTAAAATAAGCGGTCATACAGCATTGTTTAGTACCCTGCAGCAGGTCTTCCGCATCAATATTCACTGCTATTTCCATAGACGAGTTGGAAACGTAGGTTATATTGGCTTTACAGGTAGCCATATTACCCATATAGATGGGCGAATGAAAATTAATATTATCTATTGCTGCGGTTACTACAATAGAGCGTGAATGTTTAGTGGCACAGGCACCGGCACAATTATCCATCATTTTCAGCAATTCGCCCCCGTGGGCCGTCCCTGCCGGGTTGGTCTGTGAGGGTAGGATAATTTGACTTAATGTAGTTGCGCTTTCAGCAATAGTTCTTGTAGGTTGCTCCATTATGTTCCACCTCCTGATAGATTTTATACTAAAGGATAAGAATAATTATTACAATAATAATTACCTTATTATTTGCGGCTGTAAATATATTTATCGTTAACCAGAAAGGCTTCAATTATACCATCAGCAAGCAATGACTGCAGATAAGCCAGGGTTTCTGCCAGCAATAATCTTCGGATATGTATGTAGGTATGGGATTTAGAAAACGTTTTAGCCAGTTCCCATGCGGTCATAGGCTTCTGTAGATTATCATAAACCAGGGCTTTTCTTTTATTGTGGTGGTTATTAATGAGGTCAATACGTTCATTTATTTTGGAAAACACCTGACCATGACCGGGCAGTACAGTTTTAACACGTATTTGCTGTAACTGATTTAAAGCTGAGAGATGCATATCACATGGATTATCAATTTTATTATGTGGCCAATCGGTTAAATGTAATAATGTATGGCCAACTATATTATCTCCCGAAAAAAGCACCTGGTTTTCTGCACAGTGAAATGCATAATGTCCGTCAGTATGCCCGGGAATAGCTATAGGCGTGTATTTATGCCCATTTAGATAAATTGTTTGCTCTATAGGCAGGGGATTAAGATCCGGCAATGGTTCCAACAGAGTCTTAATATTATTTAAATCATGTTCGAGTTCGCGTACCATAGCTAATGGCCAGTCTGCAGATATGCAGGCATCATAAACCTTATCAATATATGAATCACCAGCTACGAATGTTTGAAAGGCTATAATATCTGGTAATGGCAGATACACTGTTGCCCCACATTTATCCTGTAACCAACCCGCTAAGCCAATATGATCATGATGATAATGAGTCAGATAAATACTTGATATATGACGCCAGGTAATACCTATAGCTGCTAAAGCGGCCTTAAAAATTTCCCGGTTTTCTTCGCAGTTAACACCAGTATCAATGACCGCCCAACCCTGCTCAGTTTCAGCCAGGAAACAATTATTTTCTTTTAGTGGAAAGGGCATAGGCATTTTAAGTATATGTATACCTTCTGCCTTTTTTAGCCATCCATTATCCCAGAGTAGCTGAGCATCCAAAATTGCTTCCTCCGATTATTGTTATATATTCTATTATTTATCTAAATTATGGTTATAGCAAGATTAATATAACACCACAACCGCATGCACGTTTTTCTGCCCCTAATAATAACATGTATCAGAGTTCAGGGCAGAGGGTCATGGATTAATCATTACTATATCCTCTGTAAGAGGAGGCCGTAAATGAATAAAAATGTTTATGTTCTGGGATTGGGACATATAGGTTTACCAATTGCTGCCTGGATTGCTTTGGCGGGCTATCAGGTAGTTGGAATTGATATAGATAAGAATAAAATTGATGATATCCTTCACAACAAGGTAAAGATACACGAGTATTTCAACGGGATTCATATATCACGTTTGGTATATGATCTTATCGGTAATCAGCAGATAATAATCTCTGATCATATAAAACGGCTGGATAGAGAACCGGCAATTTTTATAATAACTGTTGGTATAAACCCAATAAATGATTCTGAGCATGATTTAAGTTCACTGCAATACAGTTTGGATATGCTCATTCCTTTACTTGTAAAAGATGATTTAATAATCTTTAAAACTACTATGATCCCCGGGACGTGTGAGGAATATATTGCTCCTCAATTAATAGGAAAAAATGTTATGCTGGCTTATTGTCCGGAGACGATTGCTGAAACCAGGGCTTTCATTGAATTAAATAAAAATCCGCATATTCTGGCGGCTGCTGATAATAAAAGCTGGCAGGCTGCAGCTGATTTTTATCGTAGTTTATCGCCGGCTCCCATAATAGCAGCTTCCAACTTTCGTATAGCAGAGTTAGCCAAAGTGGTTCAAAATGTTATTCGGGATGTCAATGTTGCTCTGGCCAATGAGCTGGCTGAGTTAGCAGGAATGCTGAATGTTGACAATCAGGAACTCAGAGAATTAGTAAACACTCATCCTCGTGTGGAACTATTGCGATCAGGGCCCGGGGTTGGAGGTTACTGTTTACCTAATGCCCTCGGATACCTGCAAGCCACTATCAAGGAAACGGATAAATTTAAGCTGGCATTATCTGAACTGGCAAGGCAAATAAACCTGACCAGGCCTGATAAAGTTTTAGAGGTTCTTAGGCGAGCTCTGGCTGAGAACGGTAAACAATTGGAAAATGCTACTGTTGCCGTACTGGGATTAGCCATGAAAGATTACTGTGCAGATACCCGGCTGAGCCCGGCTTTAGAAATAATTAGACTGTTGACAGAAAGCGGTGTTCGTATAAAAGCATATGACCCTCTGGTAGAAGACGGCTGTGAGTACCAGGTGCAATCATTACCATATTGTTTGGATGGTGCTGATGCGGTAATCATTTGTGCCTTGCAGGAAGGCATGGAAAAAAGCCTTCAGGAAATGGCGTATTATCTTAGCCCGCCACTTATTATAATTGATACCCGTGATGCCATAAAAACATGTGAAGGGGTCATATTATATCGGGTATAATCCTGACAAGGGAAGGGTGATTCTATTGTTAAATTATTATTCCTGGTTGATTAAGGGTTATGACCAGGGTAAAACCTTTACCAAACCTCTTGGAGCAGGAGACGGTACCGGCAAGTGGAGGGTTGGGACGAGTCTTCTGATAACTTATTGGGGGTTAAGCTTGACTATTATCCGCACCTGATTATACTTTTACGAAGAAAGCGAATAAGTTTATCGATTGTGCGGTATTTTTAATTGGAATATATAACTTACGACAATTTTCTTGTTTAATAAAGGAAAAATCACGATTATATCGAATGTTTAGAACGATAAATAATTTATATATTTTAATGATTAATAAATTAATATAATTAAAACTATAATTTATGATTATAAAAAAAGATAAATTGCACGAGAGTGATTTTTCAAGGGTGGTAAAAATGAAAATTGGTATTCTTAACACTGGCGTTAGACATGAGATAGTGGATTTTGCAACTGGAGAAACCTATAACAGTATTGATATGCCCAAGCTTTCAAAAGTACAGCAGATACTTGATTTATACCCTTATCCGGGTGATCTGGAACTTGATAGTATTGATTGGGTTACTGATACAGCACTGGCCGTAGAAAATTTCTACAAGCCGGATTTCATGTTTTTAAGCTACGCTACTCCATATTTTCTAGCTTTATTTCAGTCAGAGCAGCAATTGGACTGGGATGCTATTAAGAAAAGATTATTTGCCCAAATAGAACGTTTTATAAGTGAAACTGATTATACGCCGGTGATATTAGGAACCGGTGGCACACAGCCTATTGAAGCTGAAGTGGATTTAACCGGTCTAGAGGGAGTGGTAACCTGCAGTCGCATGGGACCGGTCTATGCCGGACTATATAATCCTACCCAAAGGGATCTGGAATATTTGGAACAACTTGAAACTGTCCAAATGGTATTGCCACAGGAAAGACTGGTACATGTATGGTCCGGTGGAGCTGACAGCAAAATTAGAATTCCGGATTATTTACTGGTTGCCTCCCGGGGTTATGTTTTTCGTTCCCTGGTAAATACAAAAAGGGTCCTGCATAGGGTTAATGCCAGAGACAATATTATTCCTATTGACTCACCTGATCCGGTTAACAGTATTGGTGATATTGCTGGCATGATTAAAAAAAGGTTAAGAAAAGAACGGGTGGCATTAATTATTGCCGAGGGAATAGATGTAGAAGATTTCTATTTTGCCTCTCATCAATGCAGTAACAATTACTCATGGTATACCTACCTCCCGGGAGAAGGTCAGTACCTGGTAACCGGTAGCGGAAAGCACCTGCCGGAACATCCTTATCCCCCCGGATATCGGTATTATGAAGATAACGAGGCTGGCAAGACCTATCCATTTTCCGGTTATTATCATTTTTTACCTGAAGCTATGGTTGGTTCGCCTGCATCAATTAGAAGTGCTGCTGTTGGCACCCGCAGTATAATGACACATGTTGCCAGTGGTGCCGATTTGTGTATTGAATGTTATACCAGGTCCCTGCAACGTTATGGCAGTCTGGCTATAGTAGATAGCAATGCCTGGCGTCCCCGCCGCCGTCGCCGCAAGTAGGGACAAGGGGCAAAAAATAAATCCAACACCTGCTTGCATTATTCAACTATGCCTGCCAGTATTTCCTATCCAGTCTTCGGTACTGAAGTACTTCAGCCAGATGTGGAATTAAATGATTGGGAACGGGATGAACACTCCTCAAGACCGGTATTTTAAAAAAGAATATAGTAATAAAACTAAAAAACAACTTAATACTACACAAAACAACAAATAAATTGATGTTACGCCTCTATGGTGGTATAACTATCTTATATATTTTATTGACTATATCATCAGAAGTGAGGTGCATACAGTTTTGGTAAACACGATTCAAGATAGATGGATTTCCCTACAGGAAGCTTGTAACTATCTTGGTGTGAAACGTCACACGATTATTCGTTGGATTGAGCAGCGCGGTATGCCTGCGTCCAAGGTCGGAAAGCTCTGGCGTTTCAAAACTGCTGACATTGACGAATGGGTTAAAAAGGGTGGGGCCTCCGATGTGCGGGAGAGTATTAAATGAACGGACTTATGACTTTAAATGCTCGCCAGCTTTCTGTTGCCGGATTTTCATTTCTCTTTGCCTATATTCTGTCCTTCCAGTTCGAAGGACAGGTGCTATATAGCCTGCTGGATTTGTGTGGAACAGATGCCCTGGCTACATACTGGCTGCGATTATTGCACATTATACAGGACTTTTAACCTGCGGAATGGTTGTCAGGTCTCCGGCGGCCGCCAAAAATATAATGCTTGGCGGTATGGGATTATGCTTAGTTGCCGCTATCCCCTTCTTTTTTTCCCCTTCCGCTCTATGGATGGGTGGACTGATTGTCAGCGGGTTTGCCAGTGGCTGCGCGGTGGCGGCATGGGGATATTTTCTTAGGGTCTTTACGCCCAAGAACGAGCGCATTAAGCCCTGCGCCGATGTTCTGATTTATTCCAATCTATTGATGATTGCAGTCAACATGGTAGCTATGAACCGGTCGCCCTTCACCGGGCTTGGTCTCTCTATGCTTTGTCTTGTAATCGGCATGGCTTTTATTTGGCTGCTGCCGGTGGAGTCAGAAAATGAACAGAACAAAACATTGAGAAACAAGACGCGCGGCGGCGATAAAAAGCCACTACTGCTTTTGTGCCTTTTTGTCTTTATCATCACAATTAATTCCGGCCTGATGTATCAGGTGATAAACCCCGCTTTTAAGCACCTGACAGGGCTGGTAAGCTGGTATTGGGCCGTGCCTTATATCGTGGCGCTCGCTATTATGCGCAACCTGCCCATGAAGGCGAATCGTTCCAGAATTCTATATGTTGGTATGGCAATGATTATGGGAGCGTTCATCAGCTTTATGCTGCTGGGACGAAACGCTTCTGATTATCTGATTGTGGATACGCTGATGCTTGGAGCCTGTGGTATTTTTGACCTGTTTTGGTGGAGCATCCTTGGAGAAATGCTGGATTACACCGATAACCCGGCACAGCCGTTTGGCATCGGACTTTCCGCCAATGTGTTCGGCGTCCTTTGCGGAGGTTCCCTGGGAATGGCTGTGACATCCATTGGAATTTCCAGCGCGGAGGTGGCAGTTATTGCCCTCACAGTTGTATGCGGTACATTGATCATGCTACCGCCCCTCAACCATCAGCTTGTTCTGCTACTGAAAAACCATGCCTACCTTGCCGCCTATGATAATATGAGTCAGTTTCAGCAAACGGATATTATCCGGCAGATCAAAACCCTTGACCCCCTGACTGTCCGGGAGCAGGAGGTGTTGGAGCTAATCCTTTCCGGCAAATCCAATCGCGAAATTGCCGGGGCTTTGTTTATCAGTGAGAGCACTGTAAAAACACATGTAAGGAACATTTTTTCAAAATACGATGTAGGCAGCCGTGCGGAGCTTATCAGCACCCTGCTGAAGAACCAAACCGGTCAAAGATAAGTAATAACGCATAAATACTGAGTTTAACGGCCTCTAATACTAAAGTATGAGGGGCTTTTTTCAGTTATTTCATCCTTTCGGTTGATGATTTTTCAAGCATCCTTCCTTAAGATTTATACCAGAGGAGGTATAGATATAACATGATTAAAAAGTATATGGCATTATTTCTGACACTTATAATGATAATAACAATTACCGCCTGTGGGAAGGATGTAAGTTCGATTTCCGGTAAGAGTGCATCGGCGGAGAACGGAGTAATTAATCTGGATGGAGTTACCGTCAGTTTTGGCGAAAACAGCGTACCCGACGGGGAGTCCGCAATACTAAAAATAATAAAGGGGACCGATATTGAAGCAGAGAATGGTCTGAGCTCCGAGCTTTATGAACTGATACTAACCGAAGCATATACCGAGCCGGTTAAAATCTCCTTGCCGGTTCCCAAAGACTACATCGGTGCGGAGGGAGAATCCTTGCTGGTAGGTCTTGGAGTCGAGTGTGAATACGATAGCGGTTATGCTGGAACGGAGTATTTCTATTTCCCTGCTGATGTTGTTGACGGGGTTGCAGTTGCTAACTTCGTGCCGGCAGAGCTGTTCGAAGCTCCTTTGTATATGGGTGCCGGCAAAGGTACTGCTGCGCCAAGTAATATTAAGACCTCAATATCCCTAAAGTGCGGATTGTTCACAAATGTTTGCTACTTCGAAGATGGCGGGCATTTCAAGCTTTATTA
>JAAYBS010000061.1 GCA_012718855.1 Syntrophomonadaceae bacterium | reverse complement strand
TTCTTCTTCATCCAGAGTGTAACGATATTTGAAAAACTGCTGACCGAAGAAGTTATCGTAATTAGTGAAATGTTCATCTCCGTCTTCGTCATTAACCTTATTGCAGAACACGAACATTTTCGCATCCAGGTTATCCATCATGTGTAATAAGAAAGCCTCCGGAAACAGGGGTATAACTGGTGAACCAAACTCCAGACTGCCATGATGGCTTAAAATCATATGCTTTATCATTAACTCCAACTTTACCGGAAATTCACCCGACTCCCGGCGAATATCATTAATGGCAGTATTAATTCTCTCTACTCCCAAAATAATATGGCCAACCAACTTGCCTTCTACGGTATAATCAGCAACTACTTTCATCTCATACTCATCCATCTTGCCTATATCATGCAATAATGCTCCTGCCAGCAGCAAATCCTGATTTACCAGGGGATAATTTACGGCAGCATCCCGGCATAATCTGGTCACGCTTATGGTATGTTCCAATAATCCTCCCGGATAATTGTGATGCACTTTTTTGGCCGCAGTTGACTTAAAAAACTCCTCCCTGGTTTCCTCGGTAAATATCTTTTCCAACAAGGCTTTTATATAAGGATCACTTATAGCTGCCATCATTTCTCTAAATTCAATTATCAGAGAATCAATATCAATATCCGGTTTTTTTATGTAAGGAGTAATATCTTCATCTAGAACCTTTATGCGTCGGGCGGTTACCTGAGCACGATTATTATAATTGCCCATATCGCCTAATAACCCAATCAGGGTGCCATTCTCCAATTCTCCTGTTATCGAGCAGTTATCCCATACCACTACATCTATTTCATCACTGGCGTCGCCAATTTTTAAATTTATTATTTCCCGGCCATCCTTGCTGCGCCGCTGATTCTTCTCCAATATAAGAAACTTCCCCCATACCTGAGTACCGGGGGTCATACTCTTTAATTCTTTACAAGTAAAAGGTCCCTTCTTCTCCATAAATTCTCCTGCTTTCTTTAATAATAGTAAGGGGTAAGGAGTTAGGGAGAGTCAAGCAGACTCGCTTGCCAAAACCTGACTCTCACTGCTACATCTATTTTATCTATTCAGCCTCCCGATGACAATTGCCGGACATTTTACTCACCATAAAAAACCTGACTCCAAATTAATCAAATAAAAAATATAAAATCATACAGACTCATAATAATCAGCGCAAATCTGCGTCAAAAAACTTCAGGCTCAAAATGATAAACCCATCTCATAAATAATATTTCACTCACCATAAATAACCTGACTCCATATTTAACAAATAAAAAAAATCAGCGAAAATCATTAAAAAATCCGCGTAATCTGCGTCAAAATAAATTAAAACAACCGTCAGGTCAAGTCAGGTAGAAGTCAGAAAAAAGTCAGGTTCTAAAATTAACAAACCTACCCCATAACTGCCATCCAACTCACCATAAAAAACCTGACTCCATATTTAACAAATAAAAAAATCAGCGAAAATCATTAAAAAATCCGCGTAAATCTGCGTCATTCCGCGTCATCCGCGTCCATTAACCGGGTGAGTATAAGAGCCGACTTTAACCTCCGGGGCTTCCCGGGCAAAAATATTCAACATGGAAATGATGCCGGTGCCTGATTCTTCCTGGCCAAAATGTTGCTGAAAATAATCAGGGTCAATATTCAAATTACGTAACTGAATCATATAAAGAGGATACTTATGTATAAAATCCAGCAGCAATTGAATTTCACTCTCCCGATCAGTAAAACCGGGGAAAGTCAGTAAATTAAGCGACACCTGTACCCCGTTATCCAAAGCCACTGCAATAGAGTCCCTGACATCCTGCAAACTATAACCTCGAGGCCGGTGGTAGCGGTTATAATTATCCTCATTAAATGAAAACAGGGTAACCCGCATAGCATCCAGACCTGCCTCGACCATCTGCTTTATCCCCGCTGTATATCCGGCATTAGTATTAATATTTATTGTGCCCTGAGGGGTACTATAACGCATCTTCCTGATAGACTCAGATAACTTAACTGCACTCAAAGCTGGTTCCCCTTCACAACCCTGACCAAAACTTATAATGGCCTCCCGGGCATTAGCCAGATGATACGCGCCCAACTCCGCAATTTCATCAACCTCAGGGGAAAAACCAAGTCGTTCCTGGGGCGAATCCACCCCGGAATGGTTTTCAGAAATACAGCCGATGCAATCGGCATTACAAGTGGGAGTGGTAGGTATGCCTCCCTCCCAGCGTCCATAAAAAATATTCTGGGCAGTAAAACAACCATATTGCAAAGCGCAACGGCTAAGCTGACGTACAATTCTATTATGTGGAAACCTTTTTAGCATATGGTCTATTCTGACCGGTAAACGCTCGGTATTATAAAAGGCAGGGTGCCATTTACGATGCTGGTCAGTTTGAACTGCCGCCACATAGACCTGTCCCCGTTTCATGCCCACTGCTGTATAACCAAACAGGGGCAAGCTTTGCCCACTGCAAGCATTGACACAGGCCGGCAATAATACCCGGGTAAATCCCTGAGGCAACAAGGCAGCGACAGCAAATGCCTGCCGGCCACTACCGGATAAATCGGATTCAAAATAGGTTAATTTATCATAGCCATCAAGACCAACTGGAATATGATTAGGAATCGTCACCAGGGAAGCCCCTTTGGGCAGGGGGATCATCTCGTCTTTTACCGGCTCTACCCAATCTCCCCCGGTTCGTCCCAACATGGTTATGGCAGGATGTTCCAGAAGTTCATCCTTCTCATTGGCATATAAAATAGAATACATTTTAATCCTCTAACTATTCATTTACTATAGCCTAACTTATGTTAAGACATAAAAAAAGCCCCCTGATTTATATTTAGAAGGCTTTATACAATGCTAGCGTGATAAATAATTAAGCGGATTAAGGCTTTCCGTGTTATTTCGTATTTCAAAATGCAAATGCGGACCGGTGGTCCTGCCAGTCATACCTACATTCCCAATAGTCTGCCCACGATATACCTTTTGTCCTTCACTTACAACTGCCTTTTGTAAATGAGCATACCAGCTTCTTTTACCATCGGTATGTTCAATAATAAGCGTTCGGCCATAAACTGGTTTTACACCGTTGAAAACCACCTTGCCTGGAGCGCAGGCTTTAACCGGGTCGCCTATATCGCCTGCAATATCCATCCCGTGATGAAAGCCTGATTTTCGCCAGCCAAACCCGGAGGTAATTATCCCCATTATTGGCCAGGAAAATGCTCCCATACTTGATATTCCCCGCGAGCTAACCTGTGGAGTCAATGGCTGCCTGGTATCCGGAATAATCAACTGGTCTCCAATAGCCAACCTGGTTGGATTTTTACCAGGATTGACACTAAGCAATCCATCAACACTTACTTCATAACGGGAAGCAATATCCCACATAGTCTCACCTTTGCGAATGTAATGTATTCGCTCAGCAGCAGATGGGATTTTTAGTTTTTGTCCTACAGACAAAATGGTTTTTGCATCTACCTGGTTCAGCGCCATCAATTGAGGCAAACTCACATTGAAACTACGTGAAATATCCCATAGATTATCACCTTTTTTTACGTGGTAATAACGAACCATTGTATTGGCAGAGGAGCTTTTTGATTGGTTAACCGGGATAAAGTTTCCCCGGTTTAAAGCTGAATATGCCGGATTGAGCATAGTTACCATGAATAAAATTATCAGGGTCAGAATGCCCGTTAATCGGTAATACACTTTTACACCTCATTTCTGCCGCCCAAAAATTCCGGGCCTGCACTTATTTTTGACAGAAATGAGAAGGTTTATTCAATTATTTAACCCGATAACCTTTTGATTTCCCGAATACATGCGGGGCAGCTCTTACTACATCGCTATTGGATTGGGTCTTTTTTAAAGTGTCAATCATCATTTGCATAGTCTCAACTGGTGATGCCTCACTGAAATAATTGCGTAAATTCCAGCTTAACTCCAGTTCTTCCTCAGTTAGCAACAGTTCTTCTTTGCGTGTACCAGAACGCTTCAAATCTATGGCCGGGAATATCCTTCGTTCAGCCAGCTTGCGATCCAGAACCAATTCCATATTGCCCCGACCTTTAAATTCTTCAAATATAACATCGTCCATACGCGAACCCGTTTCAATCAGGGCTGTAGCAATAATAGTCAGGCTGCCGCCTTCTTCGATATTTCGGGCTGCACCAAAAAACCGTTTGGGTTTATCCAGCGAAGCCGGATCAATTCCACCGGAAAGAGTTCTGCCGCTGGGAGGGACTACCAGATTATGTGCCCGGGCCAAACGGGTAACACTGTCCATCAGAATAACTACATCTTTTTTATGTTCTACCAGACGCTTGGCTCTCTCCAAAACCATATCAGTTACCTTGACATGATTCTCAGGAGGTTCGTCAAAGGTTGAAGAAACTACCTCTGCTTTGGTGGAACGCTGCATATCAGTAACTTCTTCGGGACGCTCATCAACCAATAGAATAAATAATTCTATATCCGGATGATTGCTGGTTATCCCCTGAGCAATTTTTTGCAGCAAAATAGTCTTCCCGGCCTTGGGCGGTGAAACAATTAATCCACGTTGTCCCTTACCTATGGGAGACACCAGATCAATTATACGCGTGGAAAATTCTTTGGACTCAGTTTCGAGAGTAATCCTTTCGGTAGGATAAAGCGGAGTAAGGGCATCAAAATGAATCCTTTTTACCGAATCCTCTGGAGAAAACCCGTTAACATCCTCCACTTTCAGTAAAGCGAAAAATCTTTCATTGTCTTTGGGCGATCTTACCTGTCCGCCAACCCGGTCACCGGTACGTAATTCAAACTTACGAATCTGTGAAGGGGAAACATAAATATCATCCTGACTGGGCAGATAGGTAAACGGCCGCAAAAAGCCATATCCATCCGGCATAATTTCCAATACCCCTGAGGCCTGCAATAACTCATCTGCCTTGGTTAATGCCTTGGTAATTTCGAAAATCAGTTCCTTTTTTCGTAATTTGGAATAACCGGTTAGATTAACATCACGGGCAATTTGATACAGCTCCAGAATAGTCTTGTTCTCCAGTTCCGAGATATTGAGGTTAGCCAAAATATTTCTCCTTTCAAATATGTCCGACTAATTAATAAATCTATAAAAGAATCCATAGCCAACCGAATAATTGGATAAAACCTCGTTTATACAATCAGCGTATGGTGTTACCAAAGGAATATTAAGCATAATAAAAACTGACTCACATTATTCAGCTGGAAAATGATTATCTTGAGCCAGAATATTTTTTATCCGTTGGTCTTTAAAAAGGGGTTTCTTATCCAGATTATGATTGGCTTCTATATGACGAATGGTGCCTGAAGTGCTCCGCATAACCAGTGTTTGCGTAATAGCCCGGCGTTTATAATAGCGTACCCCTTTTAGCAGAAAAGAATCAGTAATACCTGTTGCTACAAATATGACATCATCAGACTTGGCCAATTCATCCAGGGAAAATACCTGATCAACACGGGTTATTCCCATCTTATGACAACGATCTATTTCACTCTGGTCCTCAGGGCATAATTTTGCCTGAAAATCTCCGCCCAGGCATTTCAGGGCAGCGGCTGTAATAACTCCCTCCGGCGCTCCTCCGATTCCCATCAGCATATCTACTCCGGAGTCATCATAGCCTGCTGCCACACCGGGAGAAACATCTCCGTCAGTAATCAATTTAATCCTGGCCCCCACCCGCCTTATATCTTCGATTATCTGTTCATGGCGGGGTCTATCCAAAACTACTACGGTTACTTCACTTACCAATTTACCTAATGCCCGGGAGACCTGACGTACATTTTCTCTAACCGGTGCCTCCAGGTGAACTCTTCCTTTACATTCTGCCCCCACAGCAATTTTTTCCATGTACATATCCGGTGCATGCAATAATGATCCCCGGGGAGCGGCTGCCAATACGGCTATCGCTCCGGTTAAACCCCGGGCGACAATGTTGGTTCCTTCCAACGGATCAACGGCAATATCTACTGCCGGCGGTACACCCATTCCTACCCTTTCACCAATATACAACATAGGGGCTTCGTCCATTTCTCCTTCACCAATAACTACCAATCCATCTACTGAGACCGTATCAAACATAGCCCGCATGGCAGTTACTGCTGCTCCATCAGCTGCTTCTTTATTACCCTTGCCTACCCAGCAAGCCGCTGCCAGAGCAGCAGCTTCTGTTACCCGGGCAAATTCAAGGGCTAATTCCCTTTCCACTCAAAAACCCTCCCGTCGCTTCTAAAAGGCCTTTTTCCAGTCATTCATAAATTTTTCAATTCCAGCATCAGTCATAGGATGTAAAATCATTTGCTTGATAATTTTATAAGGTATGGTAGCAATATGGGAACCCATTCTGGCTGCCTGGACAACATGCATAGGATGCCTGATACTGGCAGCAATCACTTCGGTAGTAATCTGATATTGATCAAAAATAGTGATGATATCATCCAACAGCGCCATACCATCATTACCATTATCATCAACCCGGCCCAGAAAAGGACTCACATATGAAGCACCTGAGCGGGCTGCCAGTAAAGCCTGGTTCGCTGAAAAAACCAAAGTAGCGTTGGTGGGGATGTCCATTTGCTTAAAGGTGTGAATGGCCTTCAATCCCGTTTCAGTAAGGGGGACCTTAATGACTACATTGGGATCAATTTTGGCGAGGTCTTCACCCTCCTTAAGAATATTATCATAATCCAGTGATAAGACTTCCGCGCTAATCGGACCATCAACAATCGCACAAATTTCACGAACTACCTGACGGTAGTCCCTTTTTTCTTTGGCAACCAAAGACGGGTTAGTCGTAACTCCGGCCAGGAAACCTAAATCATTGATTTCCCTGATTTCCTCTATATTAGCAGAATCAATAAAAATACGCAAAACCAAACCTCCCTCATGAGTCATAATATTTATAAACGAAGGGTCTACCAAACTATATTCATCCTATCGGGGATACAAACCAGCCAGTTAAGCTTTATTGCTGCTGCCAAAAATCCTGATTTTCTCCCTGATTATAGCTACGGTTGCTTCACGGGCAGGGCCTAACACTTTACGAGGATCAATCTCGGTTGGATTAAGGTCAAGTACGAGACGCATTTCACCCACAAATGCTTCCCGTATATTAGTATCTATATTTACCTTGCATATACCTAAGGAAATAGCTTTTTTAACAGCTTCATCCGGTACTCCTGATGACCCATGTAAAACCAACGGTATTTGTACGGCTTTTTTAATTGTCGTCAGACGATCATAGTCCAGTTTTGGTTCTCCCTTGTATTGTCCATGAGCTGTACCAATAGCAATAGCCAGACTTTCAATTCCGGTTTGCTGTACAAAAGTTATGGCTTCATCAGGGTCAGTAAACATTGCATCTCGCGCACTGACATGAATATCATCCTCAGTTCCACCTATTTTCCCCAGTTCAGCCTCTACTGAAACCCCCAGTGGTCGGGCAACGTCCAAAACCTTTTTGGTAATAGCAATATTCTCCTCCAGGGGCAGCTTGGAACCATCATACATAACCGATGAAAACCCACTGTATATACAGCGAATTAGCTGCTCAAAATCAGTTCCATGGTCCAGATGCAGTGCTACCGGTACGTGAGTATTATTGGCCGCTGTTTTAACCATCTGGGAAATAAACTCCAGACCGGCATAATTAATTGCCCCCTGGCTGGCCTGCATAATTACCGGGGAATTTTCAAGTTCAGCAGCCTGCACAATCGCCTGAATAATCTCCATATTATTGGCATTAAAGGCCCCTACCGCATATTTTTCACGATCCGCTTTTCTTAACAAGTCATTTACTGGGACTAGCGCCATTAAAAACCACCTCTTTAATTATTATATCCGTTCCATCCGTAATTCATTAACCAAATCCCTTAATACCATTATGTCAAATGGTTTAGTAATACATCTTTTCACTCCGGTTTCCAGGGCAAGTTTAACCACATCCATTTCTCCATAAGCAGTCATCATTATAATAAATGTATCAGGAAAGCGTGATAAAATCTGCTCTGAGGCCTCCAGGCCATTCATATTAGGCATTTTCATATCCATTAAAACAATATCTGGATTAATGCGTTCAACTTCTGTAATGGCTTCCAGGCCATCACCAGCTACGAAAACCTCCCACGACTCACGCTTGAATAACTCTTCCAGGAGACGCCTGACCCCTTTCTGGTCATCCACAATTAAAATGCGATTGCCCATCGGTTCCTCCTCATGCCCTTTAAAAAATATTAAAATTCATGTTCGTCACTCATTTAAAAAAATCCTGCCAAATAAAAATAATTTTCAATATTTTACCAAATCAGAATCCCTTATAAGTTATAGCAAACAGAACTGCTATACATATCAAAACAAACACCAGTATAATTAACGGCATGAAAATTAATAACGTTGCCTGACCGGTACTTACTTCCAAAGCTTCCCGGATTCCTAACAACTGTAGTATGAATACCCATATGGCTATAAGCAGGCTAAATATTACACCTATCCACTCAACTCCCGTTATTGTAGCTGCATAAGCCAGCGGCGGTGCCAATACTGCCGGTAGGGAAGCAAAACAGGTAGTAGTTAATACACCTCCCGCATTAGCCTTTCCCCAGAACATTTCACTTAATAATGATACAAAACCGCTCAAAAAGAATATACTCAGCAGTGACATTATAGCGCTCATTACGGCAAATAATATTATTCCTTCACTAAACTTATCCGGCATGAGAGGAGCAGTATTTTTTAATTGTGCTGTCTGGAAAACAGTAGTTATTGACAATATAAGTACCAGAAGTAATATTGCCTGTCCGTATGGTTTATTATCTTTTAAATAGCGAAATGTATTAACCGGTTCAAATAAGACCCCATAAACATTATCAATTACTGACAATATCTCTCCCCCTTAAAATCCAATTCCCCCTAATACTTTAACTGTACTGATGAAGATGAACCATTAAAAATATTACTTGAAACCCCCTGGAACAAGCTGTTCCAGAAAGAACTGCCGTTTAAGACTTCCACCTTATAATCTTTTCCCAGACCACCCTTTTCAGCCGCTATATCCAGAGCATCATAATAATTTCCCAAACTGTCCACCAGTCCCAGATCCAAGGCCTGCCTTCCGGAAATAATCCTGCCGTCAGCTATTTTTAATAATTCATCCCGAGTGATTTTTCCCTCCCGACCTTTCATCACCTGTTCAATAAACTGATCATAGGAATCGCCTACAATGTCCTGCAACAACTTTCTCTCTTCATCAGTAAGCTCCCTGGTCGGAGAACCTATATCTTTCAGGGCTCCACTTTTTATAACTTCTTCCCGGATACCGATTTTTTCGTACAGGCCTTCCAGATTGCTAATCTGCATAATAACCCCTATACTACCCGTCAAGGTTCCTTCATTGGCAACAATATAATCACTGCTGCAGGCAATCCAGTAACCGCCTGAAGCACAGACATCCCCCATGGAAGTAATTACTTTTTTTCCGTTCTTTCTTAATTTATCAAGTTCTATGGCTATCTCCTGGGAAGCTACCGAAGTTCCCCCAGGACTATCTATGCGTACTACAACTACTTTAATATCATCGCGTTTATCCACCTGTTGAATAATATTCATAATACGCATTGAATTGGCACCGGTTGCACCCATCCATGAGTCTACGCTGCCTCCGGAAATAGCACCATTAATCTCAATTACTCCTACAGCCCCGCCAGCGCCAATTCCACCCGATTTAGCCGGATTACCAACTGATTTAACGGCCATAACCGTCATCACCAGCAAAAATAATACAAATAAACCTACTACCAGTTTCTTCTTCATTACTATTCCTCCCCTGCTAAATAGCTGGTACGATATATATCTCCCTGTTTGCCTGCCCGTCCACTTTTTATATATATTCTCACCGTGTTGTCTGCTACTAAAGTTTTACGGATAGGCAGTTCTACCTCATCACCAATATTTACTACCATGTCCTGAGGTATTTCAATTAAAGCCATTTGCATAAATACCTTCCCCCGGATTGGATAACTTTTACCCTTTATTCGAACTGTCAATTGGAATCGCCTAATATTAAGATAAGCCAGCAGCATTTTAACCATTCTCTTAAATAAATCCATCCAACCAGTGGGCTGATTAGCTACCTCCAGAGCCAATCCGTCATAATAACCTACCGGTATTACTGCTACCTGAGCATCATCAGCTAATCGCCAGGTACGGCTATAACCCAGATAATCCCCAGCCTTATGGTTTTTTATTGCTATCACATGGGTCTTGAATTTATAAGGATCAACCAATTGAAGAGGGTTTTTAATATCTGCTACCGGATGCTGACCGGAGAGCAGAGTTCCAATTCGGACTGCATTTAGATGCATATCAGGATATTTAAGAAAAACTGCACTGTTGGCAACATGTTTAACGGGAATATTATAACCTGCTTCTTCTAATATCTGCACAACTCTTTGAAATTTTTTAAACTGTCTTTTGGTATAACGGGAATTCGCTGCTCCTCCTTCCGCCATATGAGTATATATACCTTCAATATATATGTTGGAATAGCCACTTAATTTCTGGCATATTTCGGCAGCTTCCTCAGCATTTAATCCGAATCTGCCCAAACCGGTTTCAATTTTAAGATGAACTGTAACCGGCTGGTTTATTCCACCGGCAAATTCCTCTAACAGCTCCGCATCGTAAAGAGAAGTAATTGCCATAGTGATATAGTTTTCAACGGCTTCTTTTATCTGGTAATAATCAATCAGGGGTGTAAACAAAAGAATGCTGGCCCGAATACCTCCATTACGTAATTGCATGGCTTCAGACAAATAACTTACCGCAAAAAAATCTACTCCGTTTTGATAAAGAATTCGGGCAACTTCTGCGGCACCATGGCCGTAAGCCTGAGCCTTTAATACTGCTATCAGACGTACCTCTTCCGGTATCCGTGATTGTACCTGCAAGAGGTTATATTTTATGGCATCAGTATCAATTTCCACCCATTTGTCATAATACACAATAACTAACCACCTTTTAACGGCGTCGGATTTTCAGGTAGATGGGCAGGACATGATTAAACAACCAATAGAAAACTGGTGAATAGATCTGATCCCACTCCCCGATAAACTCAGTAAACTCTCCGCCAAAACCCTTTTTAAAACGGTATAAACCATAAAGAGGATTATCCTCATTTAAGTCACCTGATACCCCACGAAAATCGTATAGGGTACATCCCTGCTCTCTGGCCCAGCGGATCATCTCCCACTGGATTAAATAATTGGGCATCAGGTTACGATGCCGGTTACTGGACGCGCCGTACAGATACCAGGCTTTATCACCTGATATCATAGCCAGAGTGGCTGCAATAATTTCCCCTTCGTACTCCGCCAGAAATAATTTTGCAAAACCGGCCTCCACCATATAGTCCCAAATCCATTCAAAATACTCATAACCACGAATTAAGAATTGATCTCTTTGAGCAGTTTCCTGTAAAATCTCATAAAATACGCCTAACTCATTTTTATTTTCAACCGGGCGAATCACTACCCCTTTACGACTGGCCAGACGAATATTATAGCGCCATTTGCTATGCATATTATCCAGCAGGGTATTCTCATCCGGTGACAAGTCCAAACGAAATACAAACCGGGGCTGAACTCCATCAAAATCGAGACCGGTATCATTTTTTTTCAATCCGTTTTTAAGCAGGACTTCATCTAATTGTTCATCTCCTGTTGGCACATCCGGATCAATTTTTAAAAATATGGCTCCATTTTCACGAGCTACTTTCCTGGCCCCTTCAAAAAGTACCGCGCAAAGCTCTTCATTATCAGCATCCACCACCGGTCCCCTTGGCGAATAAAAAATACATTTATTTAACCCTGGCAGGGGTATATGCCGTTTCAAAATTAATAATGAAGCTTCAATGATTCCATCCTGTTCAACAATTAAAGGCAATGACTCCCAACCCATACCTTTTTTAACCTGCCCCCATTCCCACAACTGCAGAAAATGTCCCCGGGGATGATTATTTACAAAATCATTAAATATATCTTTTTCATTTTTATCGATTACTCTGGTAGTATACATAAATCTCTCCTTATATTTTTTCTGCTATTATGACTAATATTATTAACCATTTCCTCTTTTACTAATTCTGCGTTTAAAGTCCGATGCCTGCTGCTCATGTATAATTTAGGCAAATTAACTCATCTTTATATTTTACAGTAAATAATTCACCAAATTTTACTATAAAATTATAATTAGAGAAGGATTATGCTTTTTTTGTCCGAATATTCAAATATATATGATTATTATAAACAGTATCTCCAGTAGAATACTGTAATGGCAGGATTATCAAAATGAGGGGGGTAATACTATTGTCTAGCTACATGGAGGAATATCGCCGAAAACTAATCACCGTGGAAGAAGCTGCCCAATTGGTAAAATCAAATAACCTTATTGATTATGGCATGTTTGCTACCAAACCTATTGATTTTGATGCAGCTCTGGGTAAAAGAGCCGGAGACGGATTACAAAATGTTAATATTCGAGGTACGGGAACCGTTTTGCCGATACCCGAAGTAATTAAGGGTGATCCTGAACAGAAAACCTTCCAGTATTTTTCCTGGTATTTTACTGCTTTGGACCGGAAGGCTTGCGATCTCGGTCTGGTTGCTCACAATCCCTTTAACTATCATGAAGCAACTTTATTGGCTTACAACTCGGATTTTAAACATCTGTGGCCGGATGTTTGGGTTGCACAGGCTACTCCGATGGACAAACACGGCTGTTTTAATTTTGGATTGGGCAATTCCCATAATCGTGGACTGGCACTGGCCAGCAAGATTGCCATCATAGAAGTAAACGAAAATATGCCTTATTGTCCGGGCGGTAATGATGAATATATTCATATCAGCGAAATTGATTATATAATTGAAGGTTCCAACCAGCCTATCTTTTCTACGCCGCCATCTCCGGATCCAACCGAAGAAGAACGCAAAATTGCCCAGTTTATTGTTGAGGAAGTAGTTGACGGCGCCATGCTGCAACTGGGTATCGGAGCTATGCCCAATCTTATCGGCAACATGCTGGCCGCCTCTGATGTAAAGGATTTAGGTATCCAAAGTGAGATGTTCTGCGATGCATTTGTAAAAATGTATGAATCCGGCATCATAACCAATGCCAAAAAAGCTTACGATGTTAACAAGAGTACCTATTCATTCTGTCTGGGAACGCAGGAAACGTATGATTTCCTGGACGGGAATCCCCGTTGTGCATCCTGCACCGTAAATTATACTAATGATCCGGCATCAGTAGCCCGTCACGATAATGTTATTTCCATAAATAACATTCTGGAAGTTGACCTGCTCTCCCAGGTATGTTCTGAAACTTCAGGATTAAGACAAATATCCGGTACCGGTGGACAGCTGGACTTTGTAGTTGGCGGTTTCCACTCCAAAGGTGGGAAGAGTATCCTGGCCTTCTCCTCCACATTCAAGGATAAAGAAGGCAAACTGCACTCCCGCATCAGACCATTACTTACTCCCGGGGCAGTTGTAACCGTACCGCGCACACAGGTCCAGTACCTGGTCACTGAATATGGCAAAGTCAATATGAAAGCGCTTTCTACCTGGGGAAGAGCCGAAGGATTGATCAATATTGCTCATCCGGATTTCAGAGACGAACTGTTAAGTGCGGCTAAAGAAATGAAGATCTGGTCCAAAACCAACCGCATACCTTTTTAAACCAAAAGCACAAGCGGGCTTAGATAGCCCGCTTTTTTTATTTTTTATAGACACAGATTTTAATAGACACAGATTACACAGATTAATTTGGATTTTCACGGATTTTTTGTTTTTATTAAATATAGAGTCAGGTTTATTATGGTGAATCAGGATACAACTTTTTGAACCTGACTTTGCCTGCTACAATAATTGCGAAGCCCTGTGGG
>JAAYBS010000060.1 GCA_012718855.1 Syntrophomonadaceae bacterium | reverse complement strand
GTACATCCCTTCTATATTTTCGTAATTAAAGAAGTCTTCTGAACCTTGCAAATAACTGTAATAAGTATTATACAAGCTTCCCGGAGAACTGTTGGACCAGTATAATATACTAACATCTTCGCCATTTTCCAATGCCATAGCGATAGATGTATCTGATGCAAACGGGAAATCAATAAAACTGGCTGGATATTTCACAATCAGCTCCTTAGGAGCTGTAGCAGGTACCGACCCCTTTAAGCTGCCTGAAGCAGAATCGTCGCTTTGTGGTTCGACTTGAATTGAGACTTTGGAGCCCAAACTCAGATATATCGTAATAGTAATTTTATAACCATTCTTATTACCGGATATACCGAATGATTTCTCATCATCCTGCTTATTTTGCATACAGTTTTCCGAGTCCTTCATATACTCAGCATACATGTAGAATAGGTCCTTCAGGGATTGACCGGAGCCGTAAAAAATAGTTGAAGGGCCTCCTACCGGCAAGCTTTCAAAGGATGCATCAGCGGCAAATGGCATATCTCCAAGACCTGCAGGCAGTGAAATACCCTTCGGTGCAGTAACCTGGGGAGAACTAATGTTGGGGCTTGTGTTACTGGAAGATGGCTGCTGGGGGGTATGGCTGGCAGTTCCCAGGGACGGAACTTTTTCATAGCTTCTTACTGTCATAAGTACAGCTGCTTCACGGGTAGCCATACCGTAACCTTCTGCCTGTTGAGCACTGGTTGTGGCCTTAGGCATAAAATTACCGCCAGGGTCACCGGTAATTATACCGGTCTTAAACATAAATTTAGTAGCTTCTACCGCCCATTCCGAGATATACTTCTGGTCAGGAAAATTTTTCACTCCGGTAATACTGTAGTTCGCATTAGGGTTAATAGCTTTTATGGCACGATACAGCATAGCGGCACATTGCTCACGATTGATAAGTACCTGAGGCGAGAAAGTAGTTGCCGAAGTGCCGGATGTAATACCAATAGCGTAAGCTTTTAAAATCTGCGGGTTATTTGTATCAGTAAACGGATTTGGCGATACTGGAGAGGCTGTTTTTCCGGCAGTCTTTTCATATAGCAATACAGCCAGTTCTGCAAATTCTTCTCTGGTAATCGGTTTGGTCAAATCCTTACCTTGTAAAATTACTGGAATCATATCATGTTTTTCCGCCTTTTCCAGTTCAGGTTTTGCCCAGTCGGATGATTTTTGCTGAAATTTTTCCACACCAATGGAAGCCACTTCTGAGAAAGGGCTATACGTGTAGTCGTCTCCTTCTTCATCGGGAGAATCGTAGGCATACCGTACCCGGAACTGATAAGTATTGGCATTGATATCAATATTATTAAGGTTACCTTCATTAATAGGGTCGTATGGTGCGTGATTAACGGCAAATATTCCAGATTCATCATATCCGGCATGAAGTGAATTTCCTGAAATAGTTCCGATATCATAACTCCACTTTTCGTTTCCCACTTTCATATCAAGTTGATATTCCAAAGGGCTCTCGCCATGTTCGTCCCAATATTGGACCAGTTCTAATATGCTTTGGGGATTGGTCCATTTCAGCATGAAATACGGTGATCCATCTTCGTGTTTATTTAACTCAACAGAAATATTTGTGGGTTTCTCCAGGTTTACAGCAGGTTTTGTAACCTCGGCCATGGCCATTGCTGGTAAAAGTGCAAGGGTTAGCACGAGGGCTAAAATGATAGTTAGTAACTTTTTTTGCATATGGAATTCCTCCTGATTAATATAATATATTAATCAAACTTTTTTTACTGGGTTATAATGATATTTGCTATTCGCTGATTTCCAGATTTATGCTTATGGTTTTATTTTCAGAGTCATACATTATAACAACATAGGTTGTCTCATTTGATTTGGCCATAAAATTATGGTTTGTTTCGCTGGAGTATTCTGAAACCTCATTTGAGAATCCGCTGGACTTTAATTCTTCAACGTATTTATTGTAATCCTGAGGTTCAACATTTTCCAGCATGACCAAACAGCCCTTATCTGCATTTATGGTTGATATGATTTTGCCTTTATTAAATTTGGGTAAGAGAGCGGCGGCCTGACCCTCCGGCCATTTAGTATCTCCCAGGGTTAGCTTCTCACCATCCTCACCTTTCATGGTCAATTGACCGTCTTTGATATCCAAATCGGCTTCGCCGCCGGTAGCCTTATTTATAACCCCCTCGGTTACCTTTTCTGCTATCTTTTCGTTAACGCTTTGTTTTACACCACAGGAAGTCAAAGATACCACCATTATTACAGTGAGTAAAATCACAGTAAGGTTTTTAAACATTATGTCATCCTTCTTTCTTAAAATGATTATTAGAGAATGTAAGGGAAGGGTAACTTATTCTCAATATCATGATTTCAGTTACCCAAAGAAATTTTATACATATTTAATTATTTTATAATTCTAAATTTCCCAATTATAGGCAGCTCCTTGACTTTGCCGGTGAATCCGTTGACCAGTCCCATAATTGCCAAAACAAAAACCCCCAGTGCAAAAATCGGTAAAAGTAACCATCCGATAATAGGGATTATGGTTAAAATGATGCTGCCTCCAAACCCCAGTAGCAGCAATAATAAAGCTTGATTGGCATGAAATCTTCCGAATTGAGAGTCCGGGCAGGCTAATAATGGCAGAAAAAAGATGATATAGGCCAGTCCGGCTATAGTCTTGTTTTGTTCAATATCTCCCGGATCAATTACTGGAATTCTGTCCACCATAGTTTGGCCATTGTTATTTGGTTCAGTAGTCATTTAAAATACCTCCTGATAAAAATTTT
>JAAYBS010000059.1 GCA_012718855.1 Syntrophomonadaceae bacterium | reverse complement strand
TCCTTGTTAGGATCATTACTGGCAGCATTCGTTATAGGTCTGGTAGATGCTTTTGTGCCCACAACTATTAGATAATCGAACAAATAATCCTCATTAATCACTTGAACAGGCAGGCTAATAAATAGATAGCCTGCCTGTTGTTCATTTGAAAACTATTTGCTAATATTATAAATTACAAGTAAAATTAACGGAAGACGGCTGAGAGCGTTATAACTGGAGGTTCAATTATGTTTGGATTTATTGGGAATATTGGTCCCTGGGAGTTAATGCTCATATTACTGGTCGCAGTTATTGTAGTAGGACCGGGTAAATTACCCGAAGTTGCGCGGGGAATGGGTAAAGCCATGGGTGAATTCAAACGGGCAACATCGGGAGTGAAAAAAGAGTTTAGTGATATGATGAATACGGATATGAATCAGACTAATCCTGTAGAAAATAAAATGCCCGAACCGCAGGAATATAAGGTAGACATGGATAATTTAAACGAAGAATATCCGGATGAACAGCCAAAAGAAGATTAAATTCATTTAATAATATATTAGTCTCTTATCAAGAGTGGTGGAGGGAATGGCCCAATGAAACCCGGCAACCGCCAGATTATTACTGGAATGGTGCTAATTCCTCAGGGGAAAGCCCTGAAGATGAGAGGGGATAGGCAACCCTCTTTTAAGGAGGGTTTTTTTAGTTTATTTATAAATGATGATTGAAGGTGAGGAGGATAACAGTGGGAGTAGATCTGGAAGCATTATTGAAAGAACGAATTTTAATATTAGATGGCGCTATGGGCACTATGTTGCAGGATAAGGGTATGCAGCCCGGTCAGTGTCCGGAATTATTTGGAATAGATAATCCTAAAATATTGGGAGATATTCATCGTCAATATGTTGAAGCCGGCAGTGATATTATTCAAACTAATACTTTTGGCGGCAATGCTTTTAAACTGGCCGAATATGGACTTGAAAAACGAGCTGCCGAGATTAATGCCGAATTGGTTGCCATAGCCCGACGCAGTGCCGGTAAACAAACTCTGGTAGCTGCATCCATTGGACCTACCGGTCAATTGCTTAAGCCCATGGGGTTAGCTTATTTTGACATTCTTTATCAGGTATATGCCGAGCAGGTAATCAGTTGTGAAAAAGCCGGAGCAGATCTGATTTCGCTGGAAACCATGACTGATATTGGTGAAATGCGTATTGCCTTGATTGCAGCCCGGCAAAATACCAGCCTGCCGGTAATAGCCCATATGACTTTTGAGGGCGATGGAAGAACTATGATGGGAACTGACCCGCTAACGGCTTTAATAATTCTTGAGGCATTGCAACCGTTAGCTATCGGGGCTAATTGTTCAGGCGGAGCCCGTGAATTATTGCCCATTATCAGTGAGATGGGTAAATATACCAGTACTTTTTTAACAGTGGAACCTAATGCCGGAATACCGCAATTGATTAATGGAGTTACAGTATTTCCGGATTCACCGGAAACTATGGCGGAATTGGCTTTATTATTGCGAGAAGCCGGAGCTAATATAATTGGTGGTTGTTGTGGTACCTCTCCGCAGCATATCCAGGCAATTGCCCGGGCAATAAAAGGATTGGCACCGGTGAAAAGAAATCCTGAAAAAATAAGGGCTTTGAGCTCGCGCAGTAAACACGTAATTATAGATAATCAGTCAATTGCCTTTATTGGAGAACGAATAAACCCCACTGCCCGCAAAGCTTTGGCGAAAGATATAAAAGAGGGCAGTATGCAGATGGTAATTGACGAAGCTAAAAAACAGGTTGCAGTTGGTGCTCCGATTCTTGATGTAAATATGGGTGTACCTGGAATTGATGAACCGTTGGCCATGCGCAAAGCAGTAGAGGAGATTCAATCGGCAGTTGATATTCCTGTAGCTATTGATTCAACCAATATATTGGCAGTTGAGGAGGGGCTGAAAACCTTTGTAGGCAGGCCATTAATCAATTCTACTACTGGAGAGGAAAAACAGCTGGAATTAATTCTGCCTCTGGCTAAAAAATACGGTGCTGCTGTACTGGGCTTATGCCTGGATGAATCAGGGATACCGGATACGGCAGCTGGTCGGGTTGAAATTGCCCGGAAGATATATGCACGGGCCAAAGAGTATGGGCTGCGGGATGAGGATATTTTTATTGATACCCTGGTAAAAACCGCCAGCGCCGAACAGGCTCAGGTAATGGAGACTATTGGTGCTCTTAGTAATTTAAAGCAGGAGCTCCCGGTAGGAACTGTTCTGGGAGTAAGTAATGTATCGCATGGTTTACCGGGGAGGGAAATAATTAATTCAGCTTATTTAGCCATGGCTATGGCCGCCGGACTGGATTTGCCCATTGTCAATCCTTTTGATCAACGTATGATGGATGTGGTTGCTGCTGCCGGAGTAATACTTAACCGTGATCCGGGCTGCAGTAAATATATTGAAACTTATCGCGATTATAAACCGGCCGGTACCATTGTAGCCGCTGGTGGCAGGGCTGAAATTTGCAGTCAATGTAATATTCCTGAACTGGTAGGGCGGATGGAAAAACCGGTTGCAGATACGGGAAAACCGGTTGAGGCAACCGAGACCGTGGAAGATAATATAATGTCTAAATTATCCCGGGCAGTATTGGAGGGTGGTCTCCAGGAGATTGATTCTTTATTGCATAAAGCTCTTAATGAGGAAAAGCTGCCTGCGCTGGATATTGTAAATCAGGGATTAATTCCGGGCATTGAGAAGGCCGGTCAGCTTTATGACCAGAAAAAATATTTCCTTCCGCAGCTGATGAGAGCGGCGGAAACGATGAAACATGCTTTTACCATTGTAAAACCCTTTTTATCTGATGATGCCGGAGCCAACAATGGAGTAATTATAATGGCAACAGTTGAAGGCGATATACACGATATTGGCAAAAACATCGTATGTGTTTTACTGGAAAACTATGGTTTCAAAGTGATTGACCTGGGTAAGGATGTTTCCGCAGAAGTAATTCTAAACGCAGCGGAAGCTGAAAAGGCTGATATTATTGGACTCAGTGCCTTAATGACTACTACTATGCCCCGTATGAAAGATATAATTGACGGTGTAAAAGATCGGGGTCTGCCCTGCAAGGTCATGGTGGGAGGAGCAGTGTTAACTGAGGATTATTCACAGCAAATTGGAGCAGATGCTTATTCTGAAGACGCACGGGCAGCTGTTACGGTTGCTCAGCGATTATTAAGTATAATTAATTAAGGGGGGAGTTTCGTTATGGCTTACGAAAAGACTTACGAAGAGATTAATGCTAAAATTCGTCGAGGAGAGGCAGTGGTTGTAACTGCCGAGGAAGTTATTGCTATAGTAGCAGAAAAGGGAGTTGAGAAGGCAGCCCGGGAGATTGATGTTGTAACTACTGGTACCTTTGGACCTATGTGTTCATCCGGTGCATTTATAAATTTCGGTCATTCCAATCCACGTATAAAGATGAAAAAAGTATGGCTCAATGGGGTTGAGGCTTACAGCGGAATTGCTGCCGTTGATGCTTATATCGGAGCTGCCCAGCTTCCGGAAACTGATCCGGAAAACAAAGTGTTCCCGGGAAGGTTTACTTATGGGGGCGGACATGTCATTCAGGACCTGGTGGCAGGCAGGGAGATAAGGCTGGAAGCGGTTGCTTATGGCACAGATTGTTACCCAAACAAGAAAGTTGATACTTTAATAACCATTAATGATGTTAATGAAGCTTTTCTATTTAACCCACGTAATGGATATCAGAATTATAATTGTGCGGTAAATTTGGGCGATCGCACTTTGTATACTTACATGGGTATTTTAAAGCCCAAACTGGGCAACGCCAGTTATTCTTCTGCCGGACAGTTAAGCCCGTTGCTAAATGATCCGCACTATAAAACTATTGGTCTGGGTACTAAAATATTTCTGGGCGGCGGAATAGGTTATGTTGCCTGGAATGGAACTCAGCATCATCCCAATGTAGAACGAGGTGAAAATGGTGTGCCCCGGGTCCCGGCAGGTACATTAACCGTAATTGGAGATTTAAAGCAAATGGATCCCAACTGGCTGGTAGGTTTAAGTTATGTTGGTTATGGAGCCACTATGGCAGTAGGATTAGGTATACCAATACCAATACTAAATGAAGAAATACTTTACTATACTGCAGTCAAGGACGAAGATATATTCTGTCCGGTAGTAGATTATGCCGAAGGTTATCCATATAAAAAACCTATAGATTTAGGCTATGTAAATTATCGGGATTTAAAGAGCGGGCGTGTGGAAATTAACGGCAAAATGGTAGTTTCTACACCGCAATCCAGTTATCCGCGGGCCAAAAAAATTGCCCGTACATTACAGGAGTGGATTAAACAGGGCAGTTTTGAATTAACTCAGCCGGTAGCACAATTACCACTGGCTGATGCAGAGATAGATTTCAAGTCCATTCCGGAACGTAGTCCAAACGGATTTACCATTAATCGCTAAAGGAGAGATTGGCATTGAAAGATAAAGTTGTATGTTATTTTTCGGCAGCTCAATCAGAGCAGCCCATTATATACCGATTAGTTAAAAATTATGACCTTATCGTTAATATTCTAAAGGCTGATATCAACCCGCAGAAAGAAGGTTATCTGGTAACTGAACTGGAAGGTGAACGTGCCAAATATGAAGAGGGGATCAGTTTTTTAAAGAGTCTGGGCGTAATTGTGGAACCTTTGAGTGAGACAGTAATGTGGGATGAAGATACTTGCATTCAGTGTGGTGCCTGTGCATCTTTTTGTCCGACGGAAGCATTATCAATAGACCGCGATTCCATGGAAGTATCCTTTGATAATTCCAAATGTGTTATCTGTGAGATGTGTCTGGAATGTTGTCCAACCAGGGCTATAAGGCTTCATTTTGAAGTTCAGGGGGCCGCAAGGTAGATATGTCAGGGGATTTTGTCAGGCGTAATTATCGCAGTTTGCATCAGAGCAAGGATTTGCATTATTTTAATGTGAAAATAAAGCAGACTGATTTATCAATTGGGGTCGACAAAGCCAGTTATCATGACAGCCTGATTGAGTTCACGCGTCAAAGCATTATCAAACTGCGGGCAGAATTGGAGACCTATATTGATTTTGACCCGGATTTTCAACATTCATTGTTGCCGGTAAAGGTTTATTCCCGGGCAACACCTCTAGTAGCAAGTATGGCGGAGGCTGCCTGGATTGCCGGAGTAGGTCCTATGGCAGCTGTAGCAGGTGCAGTTGCACAAAATGTGGGCGAACAACTGCTCTCCAGGGTTCAGGAAGTAATAGTTGAAAATGGTGGCGATATATATCTGAATTGTAAGCGTAATAGAACTATTGCGGTATTTGCCGGCCAATCAGAGTTCAGTTCCCGGATAGGTATAACGGTAGAAACTGATGAAATGCCTCTGGGAGTTTGTACCTCTTCAGGAACCGTTGGTCATAGCCTCAGTTTTGGTAAAGCTGATGCGGTAATGATAAAGAGTCCCAATACGGCTTTAGCCGATGCAGTTGCCACCCGAATAGGGAATCTTGTTCAAACCAGGGATGATTTTATGACAGCTATTGAGGTAGCAAAGAATATAGAAGGAGTTACCGGGGTGCTAATTATTAAAGATGATGCCCTGACTGCCTGGGGTAAAATTGAGATTACACCCCTATAAGTTTATAAGGTTTCGATATTAATGATATTGGCACAATATTACAAATACAAACATTAGATTTATGTGCAAAATAGTATTATGGGGCAGGATTCTGATTAATCATGTTGAATTTTATCATAGTTGACCGAAGTTTTAAAATTGTTCAGGAATGGTAATGCAAGGTATCAAATAAGGATTAAAAGCCAGAGATAGACTGTGTCAACTAAAATGTTTTAACCTGGAGGGGGGAACTGGTTAAATGAATACCGAACAAGTGGTAGATTACATGGTGAATTGGCTAAGAGAAAAAGTGGCTGAGGCAGGGGCTGAAGGCGTTGTTCTGGGAGTAAGCGGTGGAGTGGATTCAGCCGTAGCTGCTGTAATAGCCAAACGGGCTTTTCCGGATAAATGTATGGCACTCATTCTTCCTTGTGAAAGCGATGTTTCCGATCGAATAGATAGCCAGATATTTTTAGAGGAATTTGATATTCCCTATAGAGTAGTAGATTTAGATAATGTCTATTCGCTGATGTTGACACAGTTTGAGAGCTATGCTAAATTAAATGGCGCAGAAGGGCGATTAATCCGAGCCAATATTAAACCCAGATTGAGAATGACTGCTTTATATTATTCAGCGCAGGTCAGAAATTATCTGGTTTTAGGAACCAGCAACAAGAGTGAAATCATGGTTGGGTATGTAACCAAACATGGAGATGGTGGGGTAGACATACATCTTCTCGGAGATTTATTAAAGCATCAGGTATATGAATTGGCTCGTTATCTGCAAGTCCCGGAAACAATAATTAATAAGATACCATCAGGAGGATTGTGGGAAGGGCAAACTGATGAAGGCGAAATGGGTTTAACTTATGAACAACTGGACTTATATCTGGCTACAGGTAAAGCAGATGCAGATATTAAGGCTCGTATTGATAAAATGATTGCTGCCAGTGAACATAAACGCAAAACACCTGAAATAGCAATTCTTCCCGCCGAGTTTCCTGTAAAAATTTAGGGGGGCTGCATTTGAATACCCGGCAAAAAAATTTTATTCGTATGATTATTGCCGTTGCCATTTTTATTTATATTGGTTATTGGGCTCGAATTTATCTGCCCAAATTCGATTTTGCAGTAATTATGAGCTTTATAGCCTTGTATTTAACCTGGTCAATAATTGAAACCTTAATCTACCAGCAGCCGCAAACCTATGCAATAGAAGATGATGATCGGCGTTCATTTGCTTATATGCAATTTTCATCCATAGCAGTATTGTTGTATGCTATACTGGATTTTACCGGTTTGCATTTTACCAGAATTTATTCTGGAGAGCCGACCATTATTTACATTGGTTTTATTATCTTTATTATATCTTCCCTGATTCGTTATCAGGCCATCAGGCAACTGGGACATTATTATAATCCGCGTGTTGCCGTTTATCAAAAACACGAACTGATTACCGATGGTATATACAAACATCTGCGTCATCCTTTCTATCTCAGTGCTTTACTCAACACGGTTTCCATAGCCTTAATATTTAGTTCCTTTGGAGCTGTTTTGTTGGTGCTGGTTGCAGTAATACCAGCAATTTTATATAGAATAAATATTGAGGAAGAGTTCATGAGTCGCCATTTTCCGGATGAATATCCTTTCTATATGCAGACCAGCAAACGCTTAATTCCTGGAATTTGGTAGTTGTTATTGAGGAGGAAAAATAAACATGGCAGGACATTCAAAATGGGCTAATATAAAACATCAAAAGGCCAGATCAGATGAAAAACGCGGTAAAGAATTTACGAAGATTTCCAAGGAAATCACGATCGCGGTTAGAACCGGCGCCAGCTCTGATCCGGATTCTAATTCCAAACTGAAGCTGGCTATACAAAAAGCCAAAGCCATTAATATGCCCAATGACAATATTGCACGTGCCATAAAAAAAGGTAGTGGGGATAGTGACAGTGATGCCCTCGAAGAAATAATATATGAAGGTTATGCACCGGCCGGTGTAGCAGTAATGCTGGAAATTGCTACTGATAACCGTAATCGGACTGCTTCAGAGATTCGCCATCTATTCTCCAAACATAACGGTAATCTGGGGGAAAGCGGATGCGTTGCCTGGATGTTTAAACGAGTCGGTTTAATTACTATTAATAAAGAAGATTTAAGTGTGGATGAAGAAGAATTTATGCTGCAGGTTCTGGAATTGGGTGCTGATGATGTGCGTGATGAGGATGATGTATTTGAAGTAATAACTACACCCGATTCTTTTATGGATATCAAGGAAGCTATGGAGGCGGCCAACTATAAAATTGGGGAAGCAGATGTAGTACTATTACCGGAAAATACAGTTGAAATTAATGAGCTTGATACAGCTGTAAAAGTAATAAAATTAATTGAATTATTAGAAGACCATGATGATGTGCAGAATGTATATGCCAACATGGATATCCCCGATGAAATCATGGAAAAATTATAAATCACAAAGGGCGATATAAAGTATAAACTTTAATATCGCCCTTAAATATTGAATACTATTTTGGCTATCTATTAATGTAAACCGGACGGCGTTTTTCCAGGAATGCTTTCATTCCTTCAGCTCTATCGGAACCAGAGAAGAGGAAAGCCCAGGCTTTCTGTTCATAAGCCAGACCGGTAGGCATATCAGAAGTTTCACTCATATTTATGCATTTAATTGCACTGCGTATTCCCATAGGACTTTTACGTGACAATGATTTGGCCAGTTTTTCTGTGGCGCCAAGAAGCTCATCTTTGGGTACCAATTTGGTAACCAGTCCAATGCTCAATGCAGTTTCCGCATTAATCATTTCACCGGTCAGTATCAGGTGTCTGGCCCATCCGGAACCTACTACACGCGGTAAACGCTGGGTTCCTCCGGCGCCGGGAATGATACCTATGTTTATTTCGGGCATACCAAAAATAGCATTGTCAGCAGCGATACGGATATCGCAGGCGAGTGCTATTTCCATACCTCCGCCCAGGGCCATACCGCCAATAGCTGCAATATAGGGTTTGGGTGAAGCGGCTATGGTGTCATTAATAGCGTGACATTTGGCAATAAAACTTTCCATTTCCAAATGTCCTGCTTCTGAAAAGTATTTGATGTCTCCGCCGGCAGCAAATACTTCGGTTCCACCGGTTACAATAGTAGCCAGTATATTATCGTCAGCCTCAATATTGGCAACAGCAGCCGCCATATCCGCTATTGACTGAGCATTGGAAGCGTTCATCGCTTCAGGACGATTAAAAATAATGGTTGCCAGTTGGTCTTTCTTTTCAAGAATAATTGTTTTAAACTCCATAAGTATACCCTCCTTAAATAATAAAAAATAATTTCGCAAAATCTTTTTCATGGAATGATTCTGCATTATTAAACTAATGATAGACGGAAATTTAAAATATGTATAGTTCATAATGGAAGAATTTTAACCATAAAATAAATGATTCTACTGCAAAAACGAGGGTTTTTACAGTAGAATCATAATTTATCCTTTAATAATGCAGGCTTTTCACCAGTGTATAAGCTGCTTCTCCTCGTGTTACTTCATCATTGGCGTTAAAGGCATCCTGTAGATAAAGCCAGCCGAAACCATTAGCCATGGCTGCAAACCCCAGGTTGGAATCAGTAATGCTTTTATCCTGTGGATAAGGGTTAGTGAATATTTGTGGGTACTTAGCCGGCAATCCCAGACCCTGGCTGCGAATAACCAGGCGGGTCAATTGCTCACGGGTAAGAGGGTCACTTGCTGAAACCTTTTCTTTTAACCAGCCACGTTCCTGACAAGTTTTAATAATCTGATCATCATCAGAATTTGTAAAATTGTTGGCACCATCCCAGGCACCCAGCAAGGCTCTTAAGAAAGTAACCAGGTTTATCTTTTCATCAGGTTTAAATAAATTTCCATATTCCGACATCAGTCCTGCCTGGCCAACCAAATTTATTTGCTCAGCGGCAAAATGACCATTAATATCAGTGAAGGTACGCGGGATAATTCTGGATGATAATGGTTTACCCATATAATCAAGAGGTTCTCCGTTGCGGGCATCAATCATAGCCATGCCGACTTTATCGTAGGTAGGCAGTAATTGATAGACTAATTTTATTTCTCTGGAAGCATTTTCTGAATTAATGATATTGTAACAAAGGGACAACGGAGCATGCTTCAAATAGATTGCATGAGCGGAGTCAGAACCAAGGGATTCACTGGAAGAAGGGAAATTATGTTTTGACCAGTTAAGATTGTAACTTATAATCTGTTTGTTAATACCGGATATAGTTATATTAATCCCATTATGAGGAAATTTAATTCCGTCAACCAATCGGGTAAAGCTAAAATTCCATTCCGAGGGTAAGTCAGCTGGTTTAGTTTGAAAGGGAATAATATTTTGATTCTGTTTTTCCAAAACCAGTTGATCGGAAAGCGACGGCTCAATTTGTTTTATAAAATCCTTAGCCAGTTGTTCTGCTTCGGTTTCAGTCAATACTCCATTACCGGTTTGGTTAATTGACTGATAGAATGAATAAACCTGTCCGGTCTGACAATCAACAGTTGCCCATATAGAACGCATCGGAGCAGGATTATCTCCCTGAGGAATATCCCAGTTAAAACTCCATACCCGGGTATCTGGATTATTATAATAGCGTGATAAGCTGGCATTAGTTAAAATAGCTGTCGATGGGATACTTACCCAACGCTTAACTTTTTCCATAGCCTGCTCCTGGCTGAGAATATTTTTGGATTTTTCCAATTCAGCAACTTCTTCAGGGCTTAATTTAGCGATATTGTCAGCTCCTTGATCAGCACTGCCCATACCCCCGGACATCATTTCCATTTCCAGATCAGATCTGGTATTCCATTGTCCTGGTTTTAGAATCAGAGGTTTACCGCTGATAGCATCAATTACAGCTCCGGAAGGATGCTCTGGTAAATATACCAATTGCACGGGTGGGGAGGATTGAGAATTTGAGAAAATCCGGTAATGAGAAATAAAATATTGCCTGGCCAGCATATTCTCATCCCGAAACACTTTAATTGCCTGGTCGGCTTTTATAGCCTGGTCTGATTGGGGGAATTGTCCTTCAACCCATTGTAGATTATAACTGCTCAACTGGCCGGAGGATAGATTAATATACATAGTAACCCCATTACCTATCACTGGTATTCCGTTCTCGTAACGTTGCCAGCGCAGATTTAAAGTTTCATAGCCGTTGTTGGAAAGGGGAATTAGATTTTGTCCGGTTACAAACCGTAAGTTATTAATCTTGTCAGCTGCCAGAGTAGATAACCACTTTTCTCCGATAGCTAAAGCCTGGTCAGTAGAAATATTCCTGCTGGTTTTATCGACGGGTTTATTTACCCAGTAATTCATATTCAGGACATTACCAGTATGGGCATCAACTGATACATACAGGCTTCCCGGTGCAGGGTCTTTGGAACCCCAATTAAGATTCCAGACTGATTGAAATGGGGAACTGGAATACTCGGAAGAAAACTCAGAAAAACTTTCTGTTAAGGGAAAACAGGTTTTAGCTGTTTTAATAGCTTGCTCCAGACTTATTGGTGCAGTTGAGGCTTGAACAGGAAGGAGTACTGCACTAAATAGAAACATGATGGTTAAAACCGAAGATATTAATAATTTGTTTATGTGTGACACTTTTTTAATTCTCCCTTCAATCAATAACTTTTACATCTATACGCCGGTAAACAGGTAAACTGTCACCATAAAAAAACCCTTTAAAGCTGATTGGCTGGAGAGCCGGGCTTTAAAGGGTTTAATTTGGAATCAAACTAAAATTTATTGAAGTTTTTCCAGCTTGGTTTCTTTTTCCTCAATCCGAGGCATTTCCAATTTAAATTCACCATCAACAAAGCTAACCTTCATTTCTCTGGAATTGACTCGTACCGGCAACAAAGATAAAACACTCTTCAAATTAATCTTGTTGGAATAAACATCCATAGCCTCAAAACTGTCAAATTTTACCCAGGGAACGTTGGCTTTAACTATTAAATCTTCGTTACTGCTGAAAATTCTTATGGGCAGATCCATTTCAAAGCCTTCTTCATAAATATTATGACCGTAATCCACATCCCCATATAAAGATAAAATATCCATAGGTGTACCTGACCAATTATCAAATTGGGCTAATAAATCTTCTTCTGAAACCGGAAAACATTCCTCATTTAGATGATTGATAGCTGACTCAAGATCAGTATCCATTTTTCCCAGGACATTCAGGTCCATATCATTGGCACCCCAAAAGTATCCGGAGTCCATGGCAACTCTACAAGCCTGTTCCAAGGATGCAAAATCCATTAAAGAAGTATTGGCCTGAGGTTTTTGTGATTCTGATTCCGGGTTGGGACTCATAACCCAACTGACAGTGTCAAAAAGGTCCAGGTCTTCATCTGAAAGAGGTGCATCGGGAAACATACTACTTCCAGTGTAAAAGATTGGTGTTTCATCCATTGCAAAATTAGGATCCAGTATGTCATAGGCTACCCGATTTAACTCTGACAGATATCGGTCTATAGTGTTCTTCAATACAATCGCCCCCTTATGACGAATTTCTATCCTTTACAACAATAAATATTTTGAAAATTCAAATTACTTTGACATTAGTTTGACTTTCCTACTTTCATTATAAACCTTATTTGTGCTGCGTATGCAAGTAAAAAATAAAAAATTAACCTAAAATTAATAATCAACAATAGTCAAACATATAAGCTTGGCTAAAAAATAAGTATAAACAACCATCATCTGGTAAAAAATAGTGCTAAGAGGTGAGTCGTTTTGATAACCAAAAAAATAAATCTGGTTGTTTTAATCGCAGTTTTATTAATCAGCGCCGTTACCGGATATTATATTGCTACTATCTACCGGGAATTACAGGCAGGTGCAGTAGAAGAAAAACCGGTAATGCAGGTTAAAGAACCGGAGAAGATTGTTAAACAGGATACCCAAATAATATTTGAACAGCAATTTAGCCGTTGTAGCCATGTGGTAATTTCTGAGTTTAAAGAAAAAGAAAAAGTTATCGGCAAAACTATTGCTCAGGTAAAAACCTTATATCCACTTAAAAATGGTTATCAGGTTAGGTTTAAAGATAATACCCTGACTATTAACCAGGCAGTTGAAGGGTGGTGTCCACAGGAGGAGGACCGCTGCCGGTTAAAGGACTACAAAGGTCGGATAGCAATCTTCCAGGGACCTGATGCAGAAAATGATGTCTTGCAAAGGGTTACTAATTTATATACCGACCAATTGCCCGAAGAAATAAAGAATAAGATTTTGCATGGTGAGTATGAGTTTGAAAATATGGAACAATTAAATGATGCTCTGGAAAATTTCGATGAATATCTGTAATTTGTAAGGAGAAGGGCTTAAAGCTCCTGAACATGTCACTCTGAGCGGAAGCGAAGAGTCTGCTATGCCTGGTCGATATCCTTCGCTATGCTCAGGATGACAAAAAAATGCCGCGTCTACAAAATCTACCCTTCCTTTGATTCACCCAATAGCCATCTACCTGATTTTACAGTAATATAAGGTTAACATTTCGAAGAATATGGGGTTAATCTTATATGATCATTTTGGGAATTGATCCTGGAACTGCAACCACCGGATATGGTGTAATAGAGTCTTCAGGTAACAAATGTATGTTGATAGATTATGGTGTCATTACTACTCCATCCGATGCTCCTATGGAGCAGCGGTTGTGTATGATAAATAATAAAATTGAACAATTAATTATTCAATACTCACCGGAAGTGATGGCCATAGAACAAATCTTTTATCATAAAAATGCCAAGACAGTTATCAGCGTAGCACAAAGCAGGGGGGTAGCTGTGTTTACAGGAGCCAGCAACGGTTTGCAGGTATGTGAATATACTCCGCTGCAGGTAAAAAAAGCGGTGGTTGGTTACGGTACTGCTGATAAACGGCAGGTTCAGCTACTGGTACAAAAAATTCTGGTTATGAAGGAAATGCCTAAACCTGACGATGCTGCGGATGCTTTGGCGATTGCCATTTGCCATGCCCATTCCTGGCGTCTGCAAAATCTTTTAGGGGGGAGCAAATAATGATATCTTATATGACAGGTATATTGGCAGATGCGGAGCCTGAAAAGGCTATCCTGGAAATAAACGGTATTGGATGGGAGATTGTCATTCATGCCCGAGCTTTTTCACGATTACCTCGATTAGGTGAACGCATAACTTTGCATACTCATATGCAAGTGCTGGAAAATGAATTCAAGTTATATGGCTTTCTTACCGTAGACGAGTTGAGGCTATTTAAGCTATTACTGACAGTATCAGGGATAGGTGCCCGGGGGGCAGCTAATCTGTTAGCCCATATAGAGCCAGCGGATTTTTATCTGGCAGTGGCCAGTCAGGATGAAAAGACTCTGGTTAAATTGCCGGGGATTGGTAAGAAGACAGCGCAAAGACTTTTATTTGAGTTAAAGGATAAGGTACAGGACCTGGATACTACCGGTCAGGTATCGGCAGAAAACAGTGCTATGGATGATGTAATTGATGCCCTCGAAGCATTGGGATATAGTCGCAGTGAAGTTTTCCCACTATTGCGCGAACTGGTGGAAAGTGGGAAATATAGTAACCGGGTGGAAGAAAATGTTAAGTTGGTATTAAAAATGAAGAATAGCAGTCAACTAAAATAAGGGGGGGTTAGACAATGCAGGATGACAGGTTAATTTCACCACATTGGTTATCAGAGGAAGACTCCCCGGAAATATCAATCAGGCCATTAACGTTACAGGATTACATAGGCCAGGAAAAGGTTAAAGAAAATATCAGCGTGTTTGTAGCTGCAGCGCGGGAAAGACAGGATAGTTTGGATCATGTACTGCTCAGTGGACCACCTGGTTTGGGGAAAACTACGCTGGCGTCAATTATCGCCCATGAAATTGGCAAACCTATTCGTAAAACTTCCGGACCGGCCATTGAACGACCTGGTGATTTGGCCGCCATATTAACAAACCTGGATGCGGGTGAAGTTCTGTTTATTGATGAAATCCATCGACTTAATCGTACCGTGGAAGAAATAATGTATCCGGCTATGGAGGATAATGTAATTGATATCGTAATTGGAAAGGGACCGGCAGCCAGGACCATATGACTTGATCTGCCACCCTTTACACTGATTGGAGCCACAACGCGTCCGGGACTTCTCAGTTCACCATTACGTGATCGTTTCGGAATCACCTGTCGTCTGGACTTTTATCAGGATGAAGAATTAGCACTAATTATTAAACGAGCCGCAGGTATTCTGGGAATTGGGATTGAACCGGAAGGAGCTATGGAAATAGCACGCCGTTCCCGGGGTACCCCTCGGGTGGCCAATCGTTTGCTCAGGAGGGTTCGTGATTATGCACTGGTAAAATCGCATTCCATAATAAGCAAGGATACGGCCAATAAGGCTCTGCAAATGATGGAAATAGACGAATGCGGTCTGGATATGATGGATAGAATGATACTGGAATCAATCATTGTCAAGTTTGGCGGTGGTCCGGTAGGACTGGAAACATTGGCCGCCTCCGTTTCCGAAGAGCAGGATACCATAACAGATGTATATGAACCTTATCTGTTAAAACTGGGCTTGATTCAGAAGACACCGCGCGGTAGAATTGCTCTGGAGCGGGCCTACCGCCACCTGGGAATAGCTTATCAAAATGATACCAGTCCGGGATTATTTGAGTTCTAATTATGTTAACCCGGTTTTAAATATGGAGGAAAAAATGTCTGTCGAAAGCCAACCTAAAGTATTGCTGCATATATGCTGTGGTCCCTGTGCAACTTACCCGTTGCCCAGTTTGCGTGATGACGGTTTTGAGGTTATAGGTTATTATTACAATCCTAATATTCACCCCTATACCGAATACCTGAAACGTCGTGAATCATTGGAAAAATATGCGGAAGCTGTCCAACTTAAATTAATTTTGGACCCTGATTATGATGCAGTAAAATATTTTCAGCAGATTTCTTATCGGGAAACCCAGCGCTGCAGATTTTGTTATCAGATGCGGCTGGAAAAAGCTGCCCATATAGCTGCCCGGGGAAAATTTGATTATTTTACCTCTACATTGCTGGTCAGCACTTATCAAAACCATAATTTAATTAAAGAAACCGGACAGGCCATGGGTGAAAAATACGGAGTGCCTTTTTTATATCGGGACTTTCGTGAAGGTTTTAAACAGACTGTACAATTATCCAAGGATATGGGCTTATACCGTCAGCAATATTGTGGTTGTTTGTACAGTGAACTGGAAAGATATGCTGATCGTGATGTTGATAAAGTAAAGGAAACAGGCAAATAAATTGATTGAGTATTGGGCACGAATAATAATTTCTATGGGTCTGACCTTAATATTTATCGGGGCGTTGCTGTTATTGTTATCCCGATTTGGTTTTACCGGGTTTAAGCTCCCGGGGGATATTGTAATCCATAAAGGCAATTTTAGCTTTTATTTTCCCCTGGCAACCATGCTGATAATAAGTTTAATCTTAACTTTTATACTTAATTTTATGGGGCGGAGATAAATTAATGTTGAACAATATTAAGGATATAGAACCATACAGACTAAGTACCTATCAGTATGATCTTCCTCAAGAGTTAATCGCTAAATATCCGGTTGAGCCGCGGGATGAATGTAGGTTGCTGGTAGCCAACCGTCACACCGGCGAACTTGAATCCCGCATTTTTAAAGAGATTGGACAGTACCTTCAGGCTGGCGACACTCTGGTGCTAAATGATACGAGGGTTATACCGGCCAGATTATATGGTTTTAAAGCAACCGGTGGTCAGGTGGAATTACTGCTGTTAAAGAAGACTGACAATACGTGGGAAGCGCTGGTAAAACCGGGGAGAAGAATAAAACCGGGAACCATGGTACATTTCCCTGATAGTGAAGTAACCGCTGAAGTATTGGATAATCTGCAATTGGAGGGAGGCAGAATTATTGTCTTCCACAATTGTACTGATGAAGAAGAGTTTATCAACCGGATGGGCAGAATGCCTTTACCACCCTATATTAACCGGGAAGCCAGTCAGGAGGATAATTTCAACTATCAGACCGTTTATGCCCGCCAGTGGGGTTCAGTAGCAGCCCCAACGGCGGGGTTGCATTTTACTGAATCGCTATTATTAAATCTGCAAAAACAGGGAATTAATATTGCCCGGATTTTATTACATGTGGGATTAGGTACTTTTCGACCGGTTAGCAGTGAGGATATCAGGCAGCATACCATGCATGGTGAATATTTTGAAGTTGATGAACAGACAACCGAGCAATTGAAACAAACCCGCGCCAGCGGGCACAGAATAATAGCAGTTGGAACAACTGTAGTCAGAACTCTGGAAACAATATATAATAATAAATCTGGATTCTTACCCGGAAGTGGAGAAACCTGCAAATATATCTATCCCGGTTATGAGTTTGGGGCCATAGATGGAATACTAACCAACTTTCATCTGCCGGGTTCATCATTACTGATGTTGGTGGCAGCGTTTGCCGGGTTGGATTTAACCAGTAACGCTTATAATATGGCAGTACAACAGCGTTATCGCTTTTTTAGTTATGGGGATGCCATGTTAATTATTTAATCTGGAGGTTGCGGTGTTAAGTTTTAATATAACTTGTCAGGATTCTTCCAGTTCAGCCAGGCTGGGCAAACTGAAATTATCGCATGCGGAAATTGAAACTCCGGTATTTATGCCGGTTGGTACTCAGGCTACGGTAAAGACGCTTACCCCTGACGACTTATACGATATTGGTGCCGGTATAATACTATCCAATACTTATCATTTATATTTACGACCCGGTGCTGATCTTATAGAAAAGGCCGGTGGTTTGCACAGCTTTATGAACTGGAAACGTAATATTCTGACTGACAGCGGAGGATTTCAGGTATTCAGCCTTAGTAAATTGCGGAAGATAACGGATGAAGGAGTAGAGTTTCGTTCTCATTTGGATGGCTCCAAACATTTTTTGACCCCCGAACTGGTAATGGAAATTGAACAAAAGCTGGGGGCAGATATTGCCATGTGTTTTGATGAATGTGCCCCTTACCCCTGTACTTATGAAGAAGCCAAAAGAGCTGTGGAAAGGACTACATTGTGGGCTAGGCGCTGCCAGGAAGCACATTACCGGCAGGATCAGGCATTATTTGGTATAATACAGGGAAATATATTCCCGGAGTTACGCCAAAAGAGCGCTGCTGATTTAATCCGGCTTGATTTTCCCGGTTATGCGATTGGAGGTTTAAGTGTTGGTGAACCCAAGGAAATAATGTATGATATTTTGCAGGTAACAAACTCAGTACTGCCAGTTAATAAACCTCGTTATTTGATGGGAGTAGGAGAACCGGAGGATTTACTGGAAGGAGTTAAACGGGGGGTAGATATGTTTGATTGCGTACTTCCCACCCGCCTGGCCAGACATGGAACTGCCTATACCAGTCATGGTAAAATAACGGTACGCAATGCTGGTTTTGCCGAAGACTTTTCACCAATTGATGAAGAATGTTCCTGTTATGTATGTAAAAATTACAGCCGGGCCTATATCAGGCATCTGATTAAAGCCGAGGAAATTCTGGCGCATAGATTGTTGAGCTACCATAATGTATATTTTCTGGTACAATTAATGGAAAATACAAGAAATTCTATATCAGAGGGAAGATTTGATGAATTTTACCGGGATTTCTTTAAAAAATACAGCTTTTAACAAGAGGATTCTGGTAAATGCTAGCGAAGTGTAATAAAGTTTGAGAGGTTAAGGAGTGATTGCAGAAGTGGGAATGAACAATCAGTGGATACAACTGATAATCTGGTTTGGAGTGTTTATCGGCATTTTTTACTTTTTTATTATCATGCCGCGTAAACGTCAGGAGAAAAAACACGGTGACTTGATTGACAGTCTTAAAAAAGGTGAAAAGGTTGTTACTATCGGGGGAGTAAGAGGTGAAATAACCAGGGTAAAAGAAGATACTTTTGTTCTAAAAACCGGTGACAGTACTGAAATAGAGTTTATTAAGAAAGCTATAGCTTATCGCGTAGGAGACCCTCAATAAAATGGTAACTTTACAGGATATCAAGTCCAACCCTCTGGTCAATGGGTTTATAGAAACCGGTAATAAGCATTTAGGCGAGATGGGTTTCACCGATCATGGTAAAATGCATTTGTCTGTGGTTTCCAGAGTCAGTCGGGATATCATGCTTAAACTGGGATATGATGAACGAACAGCTGAATTAGCCGGCATTGCGGCTTATATGCATGATATAGGCAATGTTATTAATCGCAATGGACATAGCCAAAGCGGTTCAATAATGGCTCTGGAAATTTTACGACGTTCAGGTATGGACCCTAAAGAAATTTCTATTATTACTGCTGCCATAGGTAACCATGATGAAGGCAGCGGCCAACCGGTTAATGAAGTTGCTGCTGCACTTATCCTGGCAGATAAGTCACATGTACATCGTAATCGGGTTAGAAATCAGGATGTAGCTACTTTTGATATTCATGATCGCGTAAATTATGCTGCACAGAAGTCAAATCTGATAATTGATGGTGAAAATAAAATCATTACCATGGATTTGACGATAGACACCAATATATGCCCGGTAATGGAGTATTTTGAGATATTTTTAAGCCGTATGCTTATGTGTCAAAAAGCAGCTAATTACTTTAATTGTGAGTTTGGATTAGTTATAAATGGGGCGAAATTGCTTTAATATATAAATTTTTTAGTTGTTGGAAGGAGGAAAAGGCTAGTGAGCAAGAACACTAGTATATTCATCGTGGCTCTTGCCGTAGTAACTCTAGGCTTGCTGCTATATTTCACCAGTCAGCCACTGTTGAATAACATCAACCTGGGACTTGATTTAAGGGGCGGACTGAGGGTTGTACTGCAGGCAGAGGAAAATGAGGGAGAAAAGCTGACTGCTGATACCATTCAGAAAGCGGTAGGAATACTTCGTAATCGCGTGGACACTCTGGGTGTAAAGGAGACTTCCGTTTACCCGCAGGGTGATGATCGGGTGGTTATAGAAATTGCCGGAGAAAATGATCCGGAAGCAGCAGTTAAGATGTTAAAAAACACTGCACAATTGGAGTTTTATGATGAAAGCGGGAATTTGTTGTTAACCGGTAAAAACCTTAAGAATGCTGAAGCCCGCATGACGCAGAATGGACAGACAGCTGAAATATTGTTGGAGTTTGATAAAGATGGAAGTCAATTATTTGCAGCTGCCACTACTGCCAATATAGGCAAACCTATCGTAATAGTTCTGGACGGAGAAGCGATTAGCGCTCCTACAGTCAGAACAGCAATAACTGATGGTAATGCAGTTATAGAAGGGCAATTTACTGCCAAAGAAGCGGAAGATTTAGCAGTTCTGCTTAGGTCCGGTGCTTTGCCGGTTACGTTGGAGATTATGGAGAAAAGGTCTATTGGACCGACCCTGGGTGCTGATTCTCTGGAGAAGAGTTTAAAAGCCGGTCTAATTGGTTTAATCGCCATATTAATTTTTATGATTGGTTATTATCGCCTGCCGGGTACCATAGCTGCCTTCTCCCTGGCCCTTTATGGATTATTGGTTGTCACCGCAATGGTATTGCTGGGTTCAGTATGGACCCTGCCCGGTATCGCTGGATTTGTTTTATCGATAGGTATGGCGGTTGATGCCAACATAATAATTTATGAACGCATAAAAGAAGAACTGCGACTGGGAAAAACCCTGGTTGCCAGTATAGAATCCGGTTTTTCCCGTGCATTTACTGCCATTCTGGATTCCAATATAACTACCTTGATTACTGCCGGGGTATTGATGTATTTTGGCACCGGTCCAATCAAAGGTTTTGCAGTTACCTTATCCATAGGTATTATTATGAGCATGCTGGTAGTACTGACCTTCACGCGTTATATGTTAGTGCTTTCTGCAAATATAACCAAGAATCAGAAGTTATACGGGATATAAGGAGGGTAGGCAATGCAGATAATTCAACAAAGAAAATGGTTTTATATTATTTCCGCCCTGATTATTATACCCGGTATAATCTCTTTAATGATGCAAGGACTTAATCTGGGCATAGATTTTTCCGGTGGATCAATGTTGCATATTAAATTGCCTGCAGGAACAACTTCTGCTCAGGTAAGTGAAGTTTTGGCTGATATGAAAATTGGTAAGGCGGATGTACAAAAAAGCGGTGATGAGTTTTATATTCGCACTTCAGCATTAAGTCAGGAAAAAACCGACGAAGTAATGGCCAATTTTAAAACTGAATTCAAACAGGTCGAATTTTTGAGTTCGGAAAATGTAGGGGCAGTTATAGGTAAGGAACTTACCCGCAACGCTATATTGGCTTTATTAATAGCTACGGTAATGATGCTGTTGTATATTACATTTAGATTTGAATGGACTTTTGGTATAGCGGCAATTGTAGGAATTATTCATAATGTATTGATTGTTTTGGGTCTCTTTTCTCTGTTTCAATGGGAAATCAACAGTGCTTTTATTGCTGCCATATTAACGGTTATAGGTTATACGATTAATGATACTATTATTATCTTTGACCGGGTTCGTGAAAATCTTCGTATCAAGTCCAAAGAAGATTTTGCCACTTTGCTTAACCGAAGTATAATGCAGATGATGAACCGCTCAGTTAATACAGTTCTCACCAGTGTATTTGCCCTGGTAGCATTAATAATATTCGGCGGAGAATCAATTAAGTTGTTCGTCCTGGCTATGTTAATTGGTTTTACCATCGGAGCTTACTCGTCAATTTTTATTACCAGTCCGGTGCTGTATCAAATCAGAGGCAACAAGGCATAAATTAGTTTATTGAATAAAAGTTTAAGGGGGTTCATTATTATGGACCCCTTAACTTATACGATGATTATGGACAAATACGGTATTTATGCTATAAAATTTAAATCGAACCGGATGTCAGCTGGAAAGGGGGCTAACCGATGCCGTTATATTTAATTGGAGCACTAATTTTTACTATTGGTATTGCAGTTTTTGTATTTCAGAACAATGCTGTAGTTAGTATCCGCTATTTAAACTGGGCCTCTCCGGAAGTTTCCCTGGCAATAGTAGTACTTATTGCAGCCTGTGCAGGAGCACTGATTACATTTTTGCTGGATAGTTTCAGGTATTATAAATTGGCTAAACAGGAAAAAGAATTACATCAATTGAATAAAAAATTACAAAAAGAATTGAACCGATTAAAAGCGGATACTGTTTCTAAAAGCACAGAAAAGGCGTCTCATTCCAAGGAGTCTAAAGAACAGGACAATAAACCGGAAAATAAAACGGATAATATACAACAGTAAGGATTATTACGGCTGTAATATAAAAACAATAATATACCGGACTTAAATAAGTCCGGTTTTTAATTATCAAATGTATGATTAGATAGAAAACAGAGATTTTAATTCACGCGGATGACGCGGATTATCCGGATTTTCGCAGATTTTATTATTGTATGTATAATTGTGTTAATTTAACTATGGTGATGCAGATTATTGTTGTTGAGGAAGTATGCATAACAACCATTTTCATTAATGGGTTGTATCTTACAATCATGGGGTCTTCACTGAATTTCCAGGCAGGTTGTATAAATATATTAGTGAGCGTTGACGGAGTATGACAATAACCTACAGATACCAAAAACAGGTGATTGTATTATGTATATACCGGAAGGTAGCGTTGACGCTACTGCAGAACCAATGTTAAACTGAGCACAATTTAGCGGGACTGGAGGAAACAAAAGGCATGTATTTAACTGGAACCATGCAGTTTAATGAGGCAGGGCATTTGGAAATAGGGGGAATTGATGTAGTCGATTTAGCCCGTGATTACGGAACTCCATTATGGGTTATTGATGAGCTGGGCTTTCGACAGAACTGCCGGGCTTTTAGAGACGCGTTTGCCCGGCAGGGAAACTCACTGGTTCTTTACGCCAGTAAGGCACTGACTTCTCTGGCTATTATACGTATGGTTAACGAGGAGGGACTGGGACTGGATGTGGTTTCCGGCGGGGAATTATATACTGCCCTGGAAGCCGGGTTCCCTCCCCAGCTTATTTATTTTCATGGCAATAATAAAAGCATAGATGAAATTACACTGGCAATTGATAATTCCGTTGGTCGCATAGTAGTTGATAATTTTTACGAGCTCTCTTTACTGTCTGATTTATGCCGGGCAAAGAACTATACCCAGGATATTCTGCTGCGTATTACACCAGGAGTGGAGGCTCATACCCATGAATTTATTCAGACCGGACAGATTGACTCCAAGTTTGGTTTTACTTTACCCGATGGGCAGGCAATGGAAGGAATAAAGATGGCACTGAATAGTCCTAATATAAACCTGGTAGGGCTGCATTGCCATATTGGTTCCCAGGTATTTGAGATGGATTCATTTCGTCAGGCTACTGCTTTGATGATGGATTTTGTGGTTGAAATACATAATAAATTAGGTTATCAGTTAGATGAAATTGACATGGGGGGCGGCTTTGGTATTTACTATTCCGCCGGAGATGACCCTACTTATGCAGATGATTGGGCTGATGCAGTTATGAGTACTGTGGCGGAAAAAGCCCGTCAGGCAAATATAAATATACCTCGAGTAATAGTGGAACCGGGCAGAGCTATAGTTGGTCCCGCAGGCGTCACCATTTATTCAATTGGTTCCTGGAAAGAGGTCACCAATGTCAGAAAATATCTGGCGGTAGACGGAGGTATGGCCGATAATATTAGAACTGCCCTCTATGATGCCAAATACAGCGCTATTTTGGGCAACAAAGCTAATCTGTCACCGCAGGAAGTGGTATCCATCGCCGGTAAATGTTGCGAATCCGGAGATATGTTAATCTGGGACATTGAATTACCTGCAGCTGAGGCGGGTGATTTATTAGTGGTATTTGCAACCGGAGCATATAACTATAGCATGTCCAGTAATTATAATCGCTTGCCAAGACCAGCTATGGTACTGGTTAATGATGGTAGAAGTGATGTAATTATAAAACGGGAAACTTATGCAGATTTGATTAGTAATGACATCATACCTCAACGATTGAAAGCACCCCGGTAACTGTAATAAGCAATGAAAGAGTATATAAACTGATATAATGTAAAGATAAATAATCAATATGGATATGGGGGAGATTGATTTGCAGGATGCTTCAGGATTTAATCTGGAAAACACGGTTATGAATACACTCGGCATCGAGATTATTGAATATACTCCGGAAAGGGTAGTAGCACAGATGCCGGTAGCTCCAATTCATCATCAACCGTTTGGCATAATGCATGGAGGGGTTTCAGTAGTTATTGCCGAAACAGTAGCTTCTTCAGGCAGCTATTTGCATATAGATGCTTCCCGGCAGCGGGCAGTGGGACTGGAGATTAACGCCAATCATATTCGTAGCGTGCGGGATGGAATTGTAAAAGCTGTTGGTGTTCCTGTGCATGTGGGGCGCAGAACTATTGTGTGGGATATTCGTATTTATAATGAAGCTGAAAAGTTAATTTGCATATCCCGTTGCACCATGTCAATAATTGATATTGAGTAAAAAGTATCGGGATACTCTATGGGCACAAAACATGCTTTATGACATAGGTAGTTATTGCTCTTTCCCTATCCCGGAGCAACATTAAAATAGGGAGATAAATAATTTGGATATTATTACATCGCATAATGCCCTCGATTTTGACGGCTTGGCTTCTATGGTGGCAGCAGGTAAACTTTATCCTGGTGCCGTAAAAGTTTTTTCGGGAACCTTATCCAAGAATGTCAGGCAATTTTTAGCTTTATATAAAGACTCTCTGATTATAAAGAGCCCTCGTGAAATTGATTTATCGAGGGTTAAACGCATGATATTGGTAGATACAGCCAATATTAATCGTTTGGGACATTTGAAATCAACTGCTGCGCAATCAGATATGGAGTTCTATATTTATGATCATCATCCGGTATCACCTGATGATTTACGTGGTCCCATAACCGAAATACATAATACGGGGGCTGCGACTACTATATTGGTTGAAAAAATATTGGACCAGGGCCTTACGGTTAGTTCCTTTGAAGCGACCATTTTAGCTCTGGGAATATATGAAGATACCGGTAGCTTACTTTTTCCTTACACTACCCCCCGGGATTTAAGGGCAGTATCCAATTTGTTGGAGTGGGGAGCCAACCTTTCTGTAGTAGCTAATTTTATGGATCAGCCTTTTTCAGGTGAACAGCGCCAATTACTGCAGCAACTGCTTAATACAGCCCGTCATTACCGAATTAATAATATAGATGTAGTAATAGCAGTTGATGATGGTGAGGAGTTTATTCCCGGCCTGGATATTGTAACCCATCGGTTGTTTGAAATGGAAAACAGTGATGTGATTTTCGTTTTAGCACGAATGGAAGGCAGGATTCATGTAGTAAGTCGTAGCCGTACCGGTAATATTAAGGTTAATGATATTTTAAGGCCTTTAGGAGGAAGAGGTCATGACAAGGCAGCTTCGGCGGTTGTAAAAGCTCAGGGAGTAGAAGAAATAATAGGGATTATTACTGCCGGACTGGGGGATAATTGTACTCCCGGTATGCTGGCTAAAGATATAATGTCTACGCCGGTTAAAACCATACCCATGTCGCATAGCATGGAAGAAGCCGGTAAAATAATGCTCCGCTATGGACATACCGGTATGCCGGTAGTGGAAAATGATCAAATGGTAGGTGTAATATCTCGTCGCGATGTTGATAAAGCCCGTATTCATGATTTGGGGCATGCACCGGTAAAAGGATTTATGACCACCGCAATTTTATCCGTTGAGCCTGAAACGCCAGTTAATGAGATTCAGCGATTAATGGTTGAACACGATATTGGGAGACTTCCGGTAGTAGAAAATGGAAAACTAGTGGGGATTGTATCTCGTACCGATATTTTGCGTACCCTGCATGGGGAAGATTATCCTGAAGATCATGAAGTTTTATATTCGGGCACGGGCAGCGAGTCAGAAAAAGAGAACTGTTGGGAGCTAATGCACGACCGCTTGCCTTCTCGGATATTGACTGTTTTGAAAATTGCCGGTGAAATAGCCGAGGAACATGAGAGCACAGTATATTGTGTAGGAGGCTTTGTAAGAGATTTATTTATCCGCGTACCCAATTTTGATGTTGATTTGGTAGTTGAGGGAGATGGAGAGTCTATTGCACGTTCTTTGGCTCAAAAACTGGGCGGAAAGGAACGAATTCATCCCCGTTTTAAAACTGGAGTAGTGGTGTTGCCGGATGGCTTTAAAATAGATGTGGCTACCGCTCGCACGGAGTATTATGAGTTTCCGGCAGCCTTGCCGACCGTAGAAAAATCATCTATTCGTGAAGATATGTACCGAAGAGATTTTACCATTAATACTTTGGCCATTTGCCTTAATCCGGATTCGTTTGGGAATTTAATCGATTATTTTGGTGGGCGTAAGGATATTGAAAATGGTTTTATACGTGTATTGTATAATTTGAGTTTTGTTGAGGATCCTACCCGTGTTTTAAGAGCTATCCGTTTTGAACAGCGTTATCGCTTTACTATTGAGCCTGATACATTGAGATTTGCCAAAGATGCTATTGACCGTAATATGTTGGGTAAGCTATCTCATAAACGCATACTTCAGGAATTAATTTTAATTTTAAATGAGAAAGACCCGGTGGCATCACTGTACCGAATGAGAGAAATAGGCGTATGGAAATATATTCTGCCCGAAGTAGACCTGCAACAAATTAGTCGTACTACTTTAAGACGCATACCAGTAGTTATAGCCTGGTGGCAAGAAAGAGAATATAACAACGAATTTAGAGCCTGGTTGGTTTATATTATGGTTATTTTGGCCCAATTATCTGATGAACAGATTGAAGAAGTAATAAGCCGCTATTATTTGGATCAATATGCCAGTAACAGTATTAGGAATTCTCGTAAGACGGGTGATATTATTCGGGCTATTGAAGTACATGGCAAATCATCACCGGCAGATATTCATGAAATGATTGCTGCTTTTTCTGCTGAATCGCTGGTTTATTTATTGTTAACCGCGCATAATGAAAATACCTGGGAGACACTGGTGCATTATTTGGAGGCCAAAGACAAGGTAAAAGTGGAAATCAATGGACATGATTTGAAGGCTATGGGTTTAAAGCCCGGACCATTGTACAGTAGTATTCTATCTGAACTTTACCGACAAAAAATGAATGGACTTATATTAAGCAAACAAGAAGAGCTGCTGATGGTGGCTCAGTGGATTGAGGAGGATAAATTTATTAATGCCTAGTATATATGAAATGTTTATTTGGTTGCCGGGTATAATAATTGGCTTGACTTTTCATGAGTTTGCTCATGGTAAAGTGGCTGATTATTTAGGTGATGATACTCCCTACTATCAGGGCCGTCTTACCTTAAATCCGCTGGCTCACATTGACTGGATAGGCTTTGCCATGCTGATGATATTTCATTTTGGTTGGGCTAAACCGGTTATGGTCAATCCGGCAAATTTCAGAAATGTTGGGGTTAAGCGGGGTATGATGCTGGTATCCCTGGCTGGACCGGTTACCAATATCTTGTTGGCACTGGCGGGAATGATTTTAATCAAATATTTATCTCCATACCAGCAAGCCCAGTGGGCATATTATACCCTTCAATTACTGGGCCCTTTGGTTTGGATAAATCTCATTCTGGCTGCTTTTAATATGATTCCGGTACCACCTCTGGACGGTTCCAAGATTCTGGCCGGTTTACTTCCGGATGAAGGAGCAAACTTTATGTATTCCCTGGAAAGATACAGTATGTTAATCCTGTTATTGTTGATAGTCAGCGGTGCCATATCGGTAATTCTAACTCCGTTGGTGCAGATACTTTATGGATTACTTAGTGCAATAGTTTTTTAGGGAGGATCAACCGTGGCTTATTTAGTTGATCTGGAAGCTTTTCATGGACCACTGGATTTATTATTGTATCTGATAGAAAAAAATGAAGTGGAATTGGATGATATTCCGGTGGCGGTTATTACCGAACAATATATGCACTACCTGTCGGTTACCGGAGACTATGATCTGGAACGCATGGGTGATTTTTTACTAATGGCTTCCTATCTGCTGAATTTGAAATCCAAATTATTATTGCCGCGAGCGATAATGTCTGAAGGAGAAGAAGAGGAAGATCCACGGATTGATCTAATGCAAAAACTAATAGAATATAAAAAATACAAGACGGCGGCACAGTGGTTGCTTGAACTGGAAAATGGACTTTTGCCCCGGGTATTTTTTCGCCAAGCATCAGAAGACCTGGTTATAGAAGAACAATTACTTACCAACAGTGTAAGTTTATTAAGAGCATATCGGGCAATATTGCGTCGTATGCCGGAAGCTGACGAACTATATCAAATTCCTGATGAAGATATCAGTATACAGGAGAAAATGCAGCAAATAATGCTGGCTTTAAATAATCCTGCCCGGGAAATCTGGATGCAGCAATTATTTGAGGGCATTTCAAGACGACGGGAGGCCCTGGCTTTATTTCTGGCTTTATTGGAACTGATTCGCCTGCAAAAGGTTACTGCCATACAGGAAGATAATAATGAGGATATAAAAATATATTTACGGGTGGAATTATCTCATGATTATGCGTGAGGAAATAAAGGGTGCAGTAGAAGCCATTCTATTTGCTCGTGCTGAACGGGTAAGTGCTGATGAACTGGTGGAAATACTTGATGTACCATTACTGGAACTAAAGCCGATATTAAGAGAAATGATGGTTGAGTATCGTGAGGCTAATCGTGGTATTCAGATTATTCTTGAGGATGGTTATTATACACTATGTTCAAAACCTGATTACTCAGATATACTATCTCGAATGATTCGCCCGGTTAAGCGCAGATTGTCTTCTGCTGCCCTGGAAACTCTAGCCTTGATTGCTTACCGTCAACCGATAACCAGGGCAGAAATTGAAAGCATTAGAGGCGTAAAAGGGGACAAGACTATTTCAGGTTTGCTGGAACGAGGTCTTATAGAAGAGGTGGGCATCAAACCGGTAGTTGGAAAACCAATACTGTATGGAACAGGTGAAGAATTTTTGCGTGCTTTTGGTCTGGCAAGTTTGCAGGAATTGCCGGGTTTGGAGGAGGAATAAGGGTGTCTGAAAAGTCGATTGAGGAACAAATAAAGACCAAAGCCCAAAAAGCCCGTAAACTTGCTCAATATATGAGCAGTACGGAAGATTTGGTGGAAAACCAGATTCTCAAAGCCCAGGAAGAAGGTAAATTCAATAACTTGCCCGGAGCCGGGAAACCTTTAAATCTGCAGGAAAATCCCTATGAACCGCCTGAACTACGCATGGTTTTTAAAATATTAAAAGATAATAATTTTGCTCCTCATTGGATTGAATTAGGAAAAGATATTGATGCCGACCTGGAAAAGTTCTGGCAGGAGGTGGATTATTTCCGCCGTTATACCCAGGTAATCTGGCGGGAGAAGCATAATGATGATGTTATTGCCCGATATAATAATAAGAAAAAGCATTTTTACTATGAAAGTCGTATCACTCTGAATAAGATCAGTAAAAAAATTCTGGATTACAACCTGCATTGTCCGACTTTTCAATTGGGCCGAACTAATATAAGTGTTGAAGATGAAATGGCTAAAGTAATTGATATTATTGAAAACAGCATTGCTCAGTCACGATAAATTTGAAAATTTGCATAGACGGCGAACTGTCTGGGAACAATAACCAAAACAGGAGATTGTACCATGTCAGGGCACCTTATTTTATTAGTTATATTACTGGTATCCTTGCTATTATGGATGCTGAAGATAAAAATACATTTTATTTTTAAAGTTGACTGGCCGGGAGCTTACCCTCACCTTGAAATCTTTATCATATCTCCATTTTCCGCAGGAAAACGCAAACTATGGATAACTAAAAAAGAGTTTTCTGATTGGCCGGAATTTAATAACTGGCTTAAAACCAGATCTACTCCGCTTATACGCAGCATTATACACCGTGGGGCAACCCATGGTGACGAAAGAGATCTAAGAAAATTATTAAAGCATATCAGCCATTATCTGATTTTGCAACGTCTGGATTGGAAAAGCTGTTGCAGTACTGGTGATGCTATGTTTACCGGACTATTAACCGGGGCCATCTGGTCAATTAAAGGAATTGCTGTTGGTTTGCTTAATAATTGGATTAAAATGAAGCAATTAAATCTGAAGGTTGAACCGGATTTTAATTTCATTAACCCACGATTGAAAAGTGAGATAACAGGTATATTCAAAATTCGATTGGTACATATTATAGCTATAGCATATTTAATGCTGGTTTGGATAGTCAGGGGGTATTATAATGGAAACTCAATCCGGAAATGGAACAGGTCATCCTATAGAGAGTCTTATGAAAACTGCCATGCAGAGTATTAAGGAAATGGTTGATGTAAATACAGTTGTAGGGGATGCGGTTGAAACAAATGATGGCTCAGTAATTATTCCTATTTCCCAGGTTGCCTGTGGTTTTGCGGCTGGCGGAGGAGAATATGATTTATCTCCCCAATCAAAAAATGATACATTGCCCTTTGCGGGGGGGAGTGGTGCGGGAGTATCAGTAAAACCTATCGGGTTTTTGGTGGTACGCATGAATGATGTACGGTTGATATCTACCGCAGGGAATCATCTGGCCGAGAGAATGGTAGATATTGCTCCGCAGTTTATGGATAAACTGGAAGGTATCTTGCGCCGCAACAAAGGTGATGGCGATCTGGATGATACGATTTATTAAAATATTTGAATTAAAAACTGAATAATCCTTTGAAAATTAACGGCTATAAGCCCCTGGAAACAGGGGCTGTTCTATTTTTGCATTAATTCTCATACCCTTCTAAAAGGCAGGGGTAGGAGGGAATTATTCAAATGCTTAATGTAATCTGGCTGTTGCTGCTGGCTATGGGAATAATTGTAGCTGCTCTGAACGGTAATATTGAGGTAGTTACCTCGGCAGCCTTGGATGCTGCTCAGGGAGCAGTTGCAGTCTGTTTTGATTTGATTGGGGTTATGGCCTTATGGCTGGGCATTATGAAAATTGCCGAAAAAGGCGGATTGATAAGAGTAATTGCCTGGGTTATGAGACCCCTGATGGTAAGGTTATTCCCCACAGTCCCACCCCGGCATCCGGCTATGGGAGCAATTATTCTTAACTTAAGTGCTAATATGCTGGGGCTAGGCAATGCCGCTACTCCATTTGGAATGAAAGCCATGCAGGAATTGCAGCAATTAAATCCTGATCCCGAGCAGGCATCCACGGCTATGTGTACCTTTCTGGCCCTTAATACTTCCTGTATTACATTAATACCGGCTACAATTATCGGAGTACGCTTATCATTCGGTTCTGCCAATCCCACTGAAATAGTAGGGCCATGTATATTTGCCACCAGCCTGGCCATGATTATTGCCGTATCCCTCGATTACTGGCTGCGTACCTATAGCCGTTGGGGGAGATAATATATGTTTCTGCAGATACTGGAAACGGTTTCCCGCTGGGCAATTCCTTTTTTGCTGTTGACGGTGCCAATTTACGGATTTATAAAAAAGGTTCCTGTATATGAGAGCTTTGTAGAAGGTGCCCAGGAAGGATTTACAACTGCAATAAAGATAATTCCCTTTCTGGTAGGGATGATGGTATCCATCTCAGTTTTCAGAGCTTCGGGAGCTATGGAATATCTGACCCAAATATTGTCACCGGTCACCAATTACCTGGGTGCCCCGGCTGAAGTTCTGCCCCTGGCCATAATGCGCCCTTTATCAGGAAGTGGAGTTCTAGGCATGGCTACTGAACTAATGCGCGTTTACGGCCCGGACTCTTTAATCGGCCGTATTGCGTCAACCATGCAGGGAACAACGGATACCACTTTTTTTGTATTGACCGTTTATTTCGGAGCAGTCGGGATAAAAAAATTCCGCTATGCAGTTGTCACCGGATTAACTGCCGATATTACCGGATTTATCGCCTCAGTATACATTTGTAATTTATTATTTAAATGATATCTTTCCCGTTACCAAACTTCTTTTAGCGCGGTTAAACTTCGGTTTACCGTGCTATTTTTTCGTACAAACCACTGATAAGAATAATGATAACTTAATATTGGTACAATAATGCCAGGCAATATAATAATTATCCTCTGAATGCTAAAAATATCCGGGAATTGTTTTGGGTTTCTTAGGTGAATTTATATTAGAATAATTAAGAAGTTTTAACTTTTTAAATAACTAATAGTGGACATTTATATGTAAAAAATGATTTAATAGTGGGTGATGTTAAAATATATTAAATTTTTTGGATAAAAGAAAATTATTAAAAACATTAGATTTAGTCCCTTTTAGGGACTACTTATGTGTTTAAGCCTCCGCCTATTAACATCATTAATGTAGAAATAGTCATTAAAAATCAGGTTCTAATAAACTGGTTATAATATAAGAGTAAACGAAAAAACAGAGAGGTGGAAACATAATGAAAACTGACATTCAAATTGCCCAGGAAACGAAAATGGAGCCGATTATCAATGTAGCCGAATCAATAGGTATCAACGAAGACGATTTGGACCTGTACGGTAAATATAAAGCCAAAGTGTCGCTGGATTTGTGGGAAAGATTAAAGGATCGGTCTTCGGGGAAATTAGTTCTGGTTACTGCTATTAATCCTACTCCGGCAGGTGAAGGAAAGACAACTACCACGGTTGGTTTGGGACAGGCACTTAATCGTATTGGCAAAAAGGCTATTATTGCCCTGCGTGAACCTTCCCTGGGACCCAGTTTTGGAGTAAAAGGCGGAGCAGCCGGAGGTGGGTATTCCCAGGTAGTTCCTATGGAAGATATTAATCTGCACTTTACCGGAGATATTCATGCGGTAACCACAGCTCATAATTTACTGGCAGCTATGCTGGACAACCATATTCACCAGGGCAACACTCTGCAGATTGATCCTGGACAGATTGTATTTCGCCGGGCCATGGACTTAAACGAAAGGGCGCTGAGAAATATAGTAGTCGGTCTGGGAGGAAAAGTTAACGGCGTTCCCAGAGAATCAGGCTTTGATATAACGGTGGCTTCAGAAATAATGGCATGTCTCTGTCTGGCAACTGATTTAATGGATTTAAAAGAACGTTTTAAACGTATCGTGGTTGCCTATACTTATGACGGCAAACCAGTTACTGCTGATGATTTAAAAGCGGCCGGGTCTATGGCTCTGCTGATGAAAGATGCTATAAAACCTAATCTGGTGCAGACTCTGGAAAATACACCTGCGTTTGTACATGGCGGTCCATTTGCCAATATTGCTCATGGGGCCAACAGTATAATGGCAACCCGTATGGGAATGAAGCTGGCAGATTATATGATAACTGAAGCCGGATTTGGTGCTGATCTGGGTGCGGAGAAATTCTTTGATATAGTTTGCCGCTACGGAAACATGGCTCCGGATGCAGTGGTGCTGGTTGCTACTATTCGGGCTCTAAAAAACCATGGCGGGGTAAGCAAAGATAAACTGGGTGAACCCGATCTGGCAGCCCTGGAGCGTGGTATTGAAAATCTGGAAAAACAACTGGAGAATATTCAGAAGTATGGTCTTCCAGTAGTAGTGGCCTTGAACGAGTTCCCCACTGATACTGAGGAAGAAATTAAGCTGGTATTTGCTAAATGTGAAGCTTTAGGGGCTTCTGTAGCATTATCAAGAGTTTGGGCTGAGGGTTCAGCAGGCGGTGAAGAATTAGCCCATAAAGTAATTGAAGCTGCAGAGAGCAAAAGTACATTCAATTTCCTGTATGATTTGAACCAACCACTTAAAAACAAAATTGAAACCATATGCCGCGAAATATATGGTGCGGATGGCGTTAAATATTTACCGGCAGCTAATAAAATGCTGGATAAATACGAACAGCAAGGCTATGGAAACTTACCGGTATGCATAGCTAAAACGCAGTATTCATTATCAGATAATGCTGACTTAAAAGGCAGACCACGCGGATTTGAAGTTATAATTCGTGAGGTAAAATTATCTGCCGGTGCCGGATTTGTAGTGGCTCTGGCCGGTGAAATTATGACCATGCCCGGACTGGGAAAAACACCTGCAGCCGAAAAAATAGATATAAAAGCCGACGGGGAAATAGTAGGACTGTTCTAGCCGGTTCGGTATCGAAAGGCTAATCAAAAGCAACTGTAAAACAACCAAATCCAAAAAATAGGCCCGTATCATCAAAAAAATGGTACGGGCTTGCTTTATTAAGATACCTTAGTATCAAGAGCAGGGGTATTATTTATCGCTAAGGTTATTAAATCAGTCCTGACCCGGCAGATTATTATCTTAGTCGTTTTGAATCAATGAAAGAAGTTCAGCACGGGCTTCTGAGCGGGATTCAAATATACCGCGCACCGCTGAAGTTACAGTCAGGGAACCAGGTTTGCGAATGCCACGCATGGTCATGCACATATGTTCAGCCTGAATTACTACGCCAACACCATAGGGCTTTAACGTATCGTTAATACAATCAGCAATCTGAGAAGTTAATCTCTCCTGTAACTGAGGACGGTGAGCATAGGCATCTACAACTCTGGCCAGTTTACTTATACCGACCACCTGTCCGCCCCGTGGTATATAGGCTACATGGGCTCTGCCATAGAAAGGCAGCAGATGATGCTCACACATCGAATAAAGGGGTATATCTTTAACCAGCACCAATTCATCATGAAATTCAGAAAAACGCACCTTTAATAATTCACGGGGTTCAACATCAAGCCCGGCAAATATTTCGGAATACATATTAGCGACCCGGCGGGGAGTATCAACCAAACCTTCACGTTCCGGGTCTTCACCGATAGCCTCCAAAATCATGCGTACGGCCTGCTCTACTTTGGGTTTATCAATGTTTCTTTTTTCCATACAAGCCACCACCAATTACTTTCATTAATGATAATAATACCAGAAAAGCCAGACGGCCAAGTATTAAAATATAAATTAAATTCTCCCTTAGTATTTCCCAGGGGCAGGAAATAGAATGTATATCACGAAATTAAAGCATAATAGAATCAAGGATAATTTAGTTGCTAAACAGGATGGGGGAAAAAGTGAGACTGGCAAAATTTTTGGCAGAAGCGGGTATAACCTCTCGTCGAAAAGCTGAACAGCTTATTATGGATAAGCGTGTAGCGGTTAATGGTCAGATAGTAGATCAGTTGGCTTATAATGTAATACCTGATACAGATACGATTGAAGTAGATGGCTGGCAGATTTCTATTGCGGACAAAATCTATCTGATGATAAATAAACCTGTTGGAGTATTATCATCAGTTAGCGATCCTTATGGCCGTCCCACCATAATAGATTTATTAACTAACCTTCCACAGCGAATTTACCCTATAGGTCGCCTCGATATGGATACAGAGGGTTTATTGTTGCTTACTAATGACGGTGATTTTACCAACCTCATGATTCATCCCCGCTATGAGATAAATAAAACCTATCAAGCCTGGGTAGAGGGAGTAGTTTATAAGGAAGCTATAAAAAAACTATCTGAAGGAGTAATGCTTGACGATGGGATAACGGCTCCAGCCAGAGTAAGATGTTTAAAAACAGATCGACATCGAACCTTACTGGAAATAGTTATTCATGAGGGACGGAACCGGCAGGTAAAAAGAATGTGCCAGGCAGTTGGACATCCGGTTATAAGCTTAAAACGAACCGGATTTGCTTTTCTGGAATTAAAAGACCTGGCGGTAGGTGAATACCGATTTTTAGACCGGCAGGAAGTAAATAAATTAAGACAGTTAGCCAGAGAAGTAATTTGAGGATAGCATAATGAGAGTAGTATTTACCGGAACCGGAAAAGGGAAGACAACTGCAGCAGTAGGTTTGGCAATAAGAGCCTGGGGACATGGCAAAAGAGTTTTAGTAGTTGCCTTTCTTAAAGACCTTAAAGTCAGCGGTGAGTGGCGGGCAATAAATCGAATTGATGACTCCGCGCTGAAAGCAGTATCTTTTGGTCGTACGTGTCCTTATCGAGGGCAGGATTGCTGCCCGGGAGACGGAGAGTGCATAGTAACCCATTCCAACCAAACTGATGAAGATTATCGACTGGTAGAAGCAGGATTGGATTTTGTCAGTCATCAATTAAAAAATGGCTATTACGATGTTATTATCCTTGATGAAATATGGAATGTTTATCGACTTTTTACTTCATGTAGAGAACATATTATCTCAATATTGCAAAATTCGTCACCCGAAATAGATATAATAACTACCGGAAGACAGTTCCCACGCGAATTAACTGACAACTTTGATTTGATAACCAGTATGGATAAGATTAAACATCCTTACAGTCGAGGCATTTCCGCCAGGAAGGGAATTGATTACTAAGAGTGGAATTAATTAATATACAGCCAGTGATTGAACCGGTTAACCAATATTGGCTAAATGATAAAATGACAAATATTGACCCAATAAATTATTGTTTGGTTTTATTTGCAGGAGATAATGGTATCAGCGGGGAAAATATAAGTGCTTACCTTCCGTATAGTACCAGTGACATTGTGCAGGAACATTTATACGGCAGGGCACCTACAGCTCGCTTATTACAGCAAATGAATAAATTGGAGTATATAATCGATGTTGGCTTGGCTAAATCAGTACCTGGTACTGTAAAACTTAATATTCGACGGGGGACTGCGAATTTTTTATTTGGGGATGCTTTAGAAAGAATTGAAGTTGAACGAGCCATTGAAATTGGAGCATTTATATGCAACAGTTTATCTAATTATAAATTTGATATAATAGGGATAGGCGAAATCGGTGTTGCCGATACGCTGTGTGCTTCAGCACTTATATCAGTAATGTTAGGAGTATCACCTGCTGATATTGTTGGACCTGGCTCTGCCGGGGATAAAGTTTATGCACAAAAAGTCGATATAATTAATAGGGCTTTAAGGTATCGACAGGTAGATCCGTTTGATACCATTGACCTGCTTAGTCGTTTTGGAGGTCTGGAAATTGCTTCGCTGGCAGGATTTATACTTGAAGCAGCTCGTAAAGGGATAGGCATAATGCTGGACGGATATGTTACTTCGGTAGCAGCTTTGCTGGCCAGAGGATTAGATAATCAGGCAGATTTTAAACTGTTGACATCTTCTTTATCGGCTGAGCCCGGGCATCTAATGGCATTGGAAAGTTTGAGTCTGAAACCGGATATTAATCTGGGTATTCATTATGGGGAAGGACTGGCTGCTATTCTGGGAATGAATTTGAAGCAGTATGAGTGTAACCTTAACTAATATATTTGTTTTATAAATGATGGTTGTTAAAAAAGATGTTAGGAAAACAGGGAGGGAGCACTGATTTGGAAAGACTGCGAATGAAAGTCCGTTTTGATTACCGTGGTCGTGCCCAGCAGGGTAAATTATTCGGAGGTAAAAATGGAGAACAGGTGGCAGAGGAAATTAGACAGAATAAAATATCCTTGATTCGTAATGTGCCCATTCAGGGAATTTATATCGAGGACATTGATATGGGGCTTGAAACTTACTCGGTTGTTGATGAAATTACCGGTAAAACTATTAGTTATGCGCCTGTTATCATCACTTTAACTGCAGATACCATAGAAGAAGTATTAAAATTTACCATGAAAGATGAATTTAGAACTATAGAGATAATAAATCCTGAGGAAATAACCTTATCTAAAGTTGACCTGGAAAGATTATTATTAAAAGTTAGTGAAGAACTTGGGAATTACCGTACTTATCTCGAACGAAAAATAGATAACTGGAGATAGGAGGGTTATCGATGGGAATGGTTTCCCTCGAACAAATTGTTGCTGCAGTAAATGATCTGCCAGCATTACCTCATGTAGTAGTAAAGGTAATGCAGTTATCAGAAGATCCGGATTCAACCGCCCAGGACATAAATAATGTTCTTACTCAGGATCAGAGTATGACGGCCAGAGTACTGAGATTGGCGAACTCGGCTTTTTATGGTTTTCCGCGTAGAATTTCTACCGTTACTGATGCAGTTGTACTGCTGGGTTTCAGAACTATTCGCAGTATTGTACTGGCAGCATCAGTCAGTGAAATTCTTAATCAGGAAATTGGCGGCTATGCACTGGAACCGGGTGAATTATGGCGTCATTCACAAAGCTCGGCTATTGCGGCGCGTATAATTGCCAAAAGAATTAAATACCCGGCGGTAGATGTTGCTTATACAGCTGCCTTATTACATGATATTGGCAAAGTTATTCTTAACAACAATATGAAAGAAGTTTATCGTGAGGTAGTAGAAAAGGTAGAAAATACAGACGTTCCTTTTAATGAAGTTGAGATAGAGATAATGGGTTTTGATCATGCTCAGGTAGGAGCCCAGGTGGCAGAAAAATGGAACTTACCGCCGGAACTGGTAGAAGCCATTATGTTTCATCATGAACCGGAAAAGGCAACCATTAACAAGAAGTTGACGGCTATTGTTCATATTGCTGATTTCGTCTCGGTTACTATGGGTATCGGGGTTGGAATTGACGGGATGTTATATCCGATATCTTCTGAAGCCATGGATTTACTGGGGATTAATGAAATTGATATCGAAAGTGTAATTTCGGAAATGGCTGATGTAGTAAGTGATCAGCAATCATTCGCTATAGATAAATTATGATTTATTACAGTATTTAATAAATCTATAGTAAAACACAAAACAACTTAATTATTAGCTGTGTTTATATTGGCTACTTACGGGTGGCTTATTTTTTATGTATATAGTTATAGAATAAATATTTTGTAATTAAAACAAATAACAGTTGATTTTCGAACTGGGCTGTATTACATTACAGTATAAGTAAATCCGGTCGAAAGGGAAAGAATTTGGGAAGTGTAAAAATCTTCGCCGGTGGTTTTGGCAGTGGCAAGACCGAAGTGGCATTAAATTTTGCGGTAGAAACGGCTTCAAAAGTCAGTAATGTCGTAATGGCTGATCTTGATCTGGTTAATCCTTATTTTGTCTCTCGGGACGTTGCGAAGAGATTGAAAGAATTGGGGATTAACTTATTGGCACCTGAAGGCTCACTGTCATTTGGCGATGTTCCTCACATTCCCGCTCATATTATCAACTCTATAAATGTTGATAACCATCTAATTATCGATTTAGCCGGTGATGAAGTGGGTTCATTAGTGCTGGGATATTTGAGCCGACATCTTATCAGCCGGACTGAGCTGAAGTTCTTTTTTGTAATAAATCCGTATCGCCCGTTTGCTCAGCATATTGATGATTTGATGGAAATTAAGATGCTTCTGGAAAGAGCAGCTCGATTAAATTTTACTGGTATTATAAGCAATCCGAATTTAGTGGAAGAAACTGATTTGGATGTCATCCGCCATGGTCATAATATAGTGTTGGATTTCGCTAAAAAATTGGACTTGCCAGTTAATTATCTGACGGTCCGGAATGACTTTTACCCGTTGCTTTTCGAGGAATATGGAGCGGTTCTAAAAGCACTCACACTTTATATGCGGCCTGAATGGATATAGTTGTAGCAAGGGGAGGAATATGGTATGGCAAAGGGCAGGGTTAGTTTTAACACTGAGCACTGTAAAGCCTGCGAACTCTGTGTTAATTTTTGCCCTAAAAATATTTTGATGCTCGATAAAACTCGGATTAATGTATTGGGATATCACCCTATATCAGTTACTGAAATGGAAAAATGTACTGGATGTGCCCTATGTGCTGTGATGTGTCCTGATATGGTCATTGTGGTGGAAAGGGCGTGATGCAGTGAGTAAGATACTTATGAAGGGCAATGAAGCATTAGCAGAGGGAGCAATCAGAGCCGGTTGTATGGCTTACTTTGGATATCCCATCACTCCTTCC